>NZ_CAKRLH010000077.1 GCF_934359325.1 uncultured Porphyromonas sp. | reverse complement strand
GGCCTCAACAGATCCTCTCCAATGCCGATTACACCGCTCAGACCGAGGACCTCGGCGATGATCCGGTGCTGGCAAGCTATTACGGCATCGAGAATCTAAAGCGCACCGTGGATCACCTCTTCGACTGGACCCCCCAGGAGGATGGCAAAGCCTACAAGGCTCAGGACCGCCTGCTCAGCTCGCTCGCAGGGCAGTTCCGCCTCTACATCGGCCACGCCACCTCCGTCATCGGAGGCTTTAGGAGAAACCTCCCCGTACATGGCGACGGACAGACCAAGTACTCCGTCCCCTCCAAGAAGGAGCAGCAGCGCGCACTGCGTTTTGTCCTCGACCAGTCGATCGACTTCCCCCGCTGGATGTCCACGAAGGAGGTGACGGCGAAGCTTGGCAAGCAGCCCAATAACTTCTCCGACCAGATCTTCTCCACCATGAGTATGCTGACCGGCACCTCCGTCCTGAGCCGTCTCTCCAATACGGCTCTCTACTCCGAGGAGCGAAACCCCTACACCCCCGAGGCCTACCTCGCCGACCTGCACGACTATGTGTGGCAAAACGGCGGAGCACTCACCCCCGTGGAGCGCAATATGCAGTATGCCTACGTCTCTCAGCTCCTCAGCGGGCTCGGGCTCGATGGGAAGAAGAGCAACGACAAGCAGAAGCTCAAGACCCAGGCGATCAACGTCCGTGGACCGCTCTACAAGAGCCTCCTCGGTGCCCGCTCAGTCATCTCATCGCGGATGGGCAACCATCCCGAGGCAGGTCACTACGCTGACCTCTACTACATGATCGATCGCGCCCTCAGCGGCCGTAACTAATCCCTCATCCCACTATCCATCGGGGCATGTCGACCACCACCGGTCGGCATGCCCCGATGCTTGACAGGGAGGGATGAGGGTGGAGAGGGAGCTGAGAGGGAGGAGAGTGTGGGAGGGAGAGAGGGACAGCAGGTCCATACCCAGCGCCGTCCGACTTGTCCGACTTGTCCGATAAGATAGCCGCCCTGCCCCCCTACTTCTTAGGGGAGCGGCGGGCGCGGCTCATTCGCTCCCGGATGCCACCATTCTCCACAAGCATCACCTCCTGCCGCTCGATCAGGCGGCGCAGCATATAGGTCGCCTGGTGGATCAGCGTGATACCGAGGTTGGCAAGCTCCTCATCGCTCATCTGCTCAAAGATCCCCGGGCAGTCGGCGAAGATCTCCTCGCTCCGCGCATAGGCACGCAGCCGATCGTAGCGCGGGTGACCAGGACCCCAGCTGGTGAGACCTTAAGCCTCTGGTAAAGCTTGTAAACACCATTTCTGCCGCAAAGAGAGATCCCGGCATGGTATCATGGAAAGCTCTCAACAGCAAAGGTCGAAGGCATCAATAATAAGATCAAAGTAATGAAGAGAAACGCTTACGGATATAGTGACGACTACTACTTTACGCTCCGTCTATTCTCTCTCCACGACTGCTCCATCACGCGAAATGTCGGGTGAACCAAAAAAAGAGGGACCGGGTCCTGCGACCCGGTCCCTCTTGGTCTCATCGGGGGGCGGCTACGCGGGATCGTAGAGGATCGGGGTACCGGCGGCGAGGGAGGGGCGGATGGCGATGATCCGCTGATTGGAGCTGCCACGGAAGCGGAGCCTCAGGTCCTTGAGTCGCGCGACGAAGCGTCCGTCCACGAGGACATCGCAGAGCTCTAAGAGGCGCCGCCGCTCCGGGTCCGCCACGATCTGCTCGTAGGTGTAGCCGGAGTAGACCCAGATCGTCTTGCCCTCCGGCAGAGCCCGACGTATCTCCTCCACCACCGGCACCAGCCCGGGGCTCTGCATCGGTTCGCCCCCGAGGAGGGTGAGCCCGGCGACATTGGGGTCACGGAGGTAGCCGATCACCCGGGCGGTCGTCTCCTCGCTCCACTCAGTTCCGTAGGCGGGGTCTTGGTAGAGGACGTTGAAGCAGTCGACGCAGTGCAGCGTGCAGCCGGTGACGAAGACGGAGGTGCGGATCCCCTCGCCATTGGCCACGTCGTACCGGCGGATCTGTGCGTAGTGGAGAGACATCGGTACTAAATGTGCAGGACGCGGGACTTGATCTCCTTTGTCCGCCCTTCGTTCCAGAAGTTTTCTCCGAGGTAGCCGCAGGTGCGCCGGATGACGGTGAGCTTGGAGCGGTCCTTATTGTGGCACTGAGGGCACTCCCACTCGTTGTCATCATTCACCTTGATCTCACCGTCGAAGCCGCAGACGTGGCAGTAATCGCTCTTGGTATTGAACTCCCCGTACGTGATGTGGTCGTAGATGTAGCGGATCATCGTCAGCACGGCGGGGATGTTATTGGTCATATTGGGGATCTCAACGTAGGAGATCATGCCGCCGGTGGAGAGGTCCTGAAACTCGCTCTCGAAGTCAAACTTCTCGAAGACGCTGATCGGCTCCCGCACATCGACGTGGTAGCTATTGGTGTAATAGCCCTTGTCGGTGACGTTCTCTATGGAGCCGAAGCGGGCGAGGTCGATCTTGGCAAAGCGATTGGTGAGGCTCTCGGCGGGCGTGCCGTAGAGGGCAAAGCCGAGCCCGGTCTCCGCCTTCCACTCATCCACAGCCTGCCTGAGCCGGCGCATCACCCGGAGCGCAAATCGATGTCCCTCCTCGGTCGTGTGCGGCTCTCCCGTCACCAGCATAGAGGCCTCGTAGAGACCGATGTAGCCGAGCGAGATGGTGGCGTAGCCCCTCTGGAGGTAGTCGTAGATCCTCTGGTGCGGCCTCAGCCGGGCGATCGCCCCATACTGCCAGTGGATCGGCGAGACGTCGCTGGTGACGTCCTTGAGCAGCTCGTAGCGGAAGAGGAGCGCCCGCTTGCAGAGCTCGAGTCGCTTCTCGAGGATGGTGAAGTAGCGCTCCTCGTCCCGACCGGAGAGGATGCCGATCTGAGGAAGGTTCAGGCTGACAACGCCCATATTGAATCGGCCATCGAAGACATACCTCCCCTCCTCATCCTGCCAGGGGGAGAGGAAGCTGCGGCAGCCCATCGGGGCAAAGACGTTGCCCTTATAGATCTCCCGCATCTTCTTCGCAGAGATGTAGTCGGGGTACATACGGCGGGCGGTGCACTTCGCGGCCAGCTCGGTGAGGTAGTAGTACTTGCTGTCGGGGTGGACGTTGTGCTCGTCGAGGACGTAGATGAGCTTTGGGAAAGCGGGCGTCACGTAGACGTCTGACTCATTCTTGATCCCCTCGAGGCGCTGCCGGAGGATCTCCTCGGTGATCAGCGCCGCCTCACGCTCGTACTCGTACCCCGGCTGGAAGTACATAAAGAGGGTGACAAAAGGAGCCTGCCCATTCGTCGTCATGAGGGTATTGATCTGATACTGGATCGTCTGGATGCCGTCCTTCACCTCCTTCTTCGTCCGCTTCCACGCCACCTCCTTCGCCTTCTCGAGATTGGGCTCTATGCCGTAGATCTTCTCCTGGTCATCGAGGGCGTACTTGAGATACTTGTCGAAGCTTCGTCGCACGTAAGGTGCGAGGATGCGGTCGATGCCGTTGATCGACTGCCCGCCATACTGACCCGAGGCGACCTGGGCGATGATCTGCGTCGTGATGGTGCAGGCGACCTGGAAGCTCTTGGGGCTGTCGATCTTCTTCCCATTGATGCAGGTGCCGCGGCGAAGCATATCCTCGAGATTGATCAGGCAGCAATTGAACATCGGCTGGATGATGTAGTCCATATCGTGGAAGTGGATCGCGCCGCTGTCGTGCGCCATCACGATGTCTGCCGGCATAAGGAGTCGGCGGGCGATATCCTTGGAGACCTCGCCGGCGATCAGGTCGCGCTGCGTGGAGACGATCTTGGCGTCCTTATTTGAGTTCTCGTCCATCACGCCACGGTTGGTCTTATTAAGGATGCCGAGGATGCTGGAGTCGTTGGTATTGCTCTGGCGCTTAAACTCCTGCACCGACCGGTAGCTCTCGTACGCCTTGGCGGTGGCGATGTTGCCGTACATGGTCAGCTTGTAGTAGACCATCTCCTCTATGGAGTGGATCGTCATC
Organism: uncultured Porphyromonas sp.; assembly: GCF_934359325.1. Taxonomy (GTDB): domain Bacteria; phylum Bacteroidota; class Bacteroidia; order Bacteroidales; family Porphyromonadaceae; genus Porphyromonas_A. Next base: position 3,699 of record NZ_CAKRLH010000077.1, on the reverse strand, counting down.
GGTGTGCGGACGACGGCGGCATAGCTCTCTATCTCGTCGGCGATCTGTGCTGCCTGCCCCGCCTCGTAGATCCCCGAGGAGGAGTTCATCGCCTTCTCGATGGCGATGGTGATCTTGCTCTTGTCGAAGGGTACGCGCCGCCCGTCCCGCTTGATCACCTCAAGCAGGGTGGTCGTCGGCGATTGGCGTGGCGTAGTGGTCGAGCGATCCGTCTGGGCAACTCTCTCCCTGCTAAGCACTGTGGTCTCCATATATAAAACGCTGATAATAAGTGATGTAGTGATTTTGTCTTGGTGAGAAGTGGGAAACTCTCTCCTCGTATTCGCCGACTAAGTTAGCCAAAGTTGTCCACTAAAACTATGACAAAAGTCCAAAGAATGTCTGACTTTTTGTCCCTTCTCGCTCCACATTAGCACTTGTCGCAACCACTTCGAAGGATCGGAAAAGTGTTAAAGTCCACGGATCTCTCCAAAGTGTCATCTCCGGATGACAACCAACAAAAAATGCCACACCGGTAAGGTGCGGCATTTTTTCACAGAAGGGTTGGTGAGTAATGTATGAGTTATTTCTTGGTTTCCTTGACGGTGATGGCGCAGGAGGCGGAGGCCTTGCCGCGCGAAGCAGTAGCGGTTACCTTGGCGGTACCGGGCTTGATGCCCTTGACGGTGCCGCTCTTGTCCACGGTGGCGACCTTCGGGTCGCTGCTCTGCCATAGGATGGTGACGCCCTTGACGTTCTTCCCCTTGACGGTGGCCTTGAGCGTCTCGCTCTTGCCCACCTCGATAGTCTTGGCGGAGGCGTCGAGGGTGACGGTGATCTGGTCCGGATTGACCGGCTTATTCTTATCCTTGCAGCCGGTGGCACCGAAGGCGGTGAGGAGGGTGATGGTGGCGAGTGCGCCGACCTTGAGTAGTGACTTCATGATGTCCTGAAAAATTATTGTGTGAGAAATAAAACTAATCTTCGGGTCAGAGGCGGCGACCTCATCCCCTTACACCTACCTAACAACGCCCCTCCCGAAATACTGCACCTAACGTCAAAAAAGCAAACAACCCTCCAGTGCTGTATCAGACATCTCACTATTACCGGGTTTAGTGATCACTAATACCGGGTTTAGTGATCACTAAACCCGGTATTAGACTTCAGTGAAATCGGCTCCACTCTGTGTGGATCTCTCCAGGGGTGACGCACTTCTTAGATGGGTAGTTCGACCCGCAAGGGGTGCCTTACTCCGACTCTTCACATCGAGCTTGGTTTCTGTACCCGTCACCTGCGTCACCTTGCCTGCGGGATCGACAGAGGGAGAGGGTCCGGTTATTTTTTGGTACCTTTTCCTATCCAAATCAACCAGGCACTAATTTATATGACTCAGCAGACTCCCACACGACTCTACCTTATCGATGCCTTCGCGATGATCTATCGGGGCTACTTCCCCTTCGCCAATCGTCCGATGCTCAATCGTCGGGGCGAGGACACCTCCGCCGTGCTCGGATTTATCAATACCTTCGACAAGATCCTGGAGGCGGCAGAGGGGCAGTACCTGGCGGTGGTCTTCGATCCGTCGGGAGGAACCTTTCGCAGCGAGGAGTATGAGGAGTACAAGGCGCAGCGGGCGAAGCAGCCCGAGGCGATCACCTTTGCCCTCCCCTACATCCGGGAGATCATCCGGGCGCGTGGCGTGCGGAGCTACGAGGTGGAGGGCTACGAGGCGGACGACGTGATCGGGACGCTGGCGATGCGATTCTCGGCGGCGCACCCGGATCTGGAGGTGCTGATGGTGACGCCGGACAAGGACTACGGTCAGCTGGTGTCGGAGCGGGTGCATATGCTGTCGCCGGGGAGCTCGGGGGGCTTCGATCGCCTAGGTCCCGGCGAGGTGGCGGCGAAGCACGACCTCACGGACGCATCGCAGGTGCGCGACTATCTGGCACTGATGGGCGATGCGTCGGACAACGTCCCCGGGGTGCCGGGGGTGGGGAAGAAGCGTGCGGCTGATCTCCTGAGGACGTACGGCACCATCGAGGGGATCTACGACCATATCGGGGAGCTGAAGGGGAAGATGAAGCAAAACCTGATCGACTACCGGAAGCAGCTCGACACCTCACGCCGTCTCGTCACCATCGTCACCGATGTGCCGATAGAGGTCTCCCTGGAGGAGATGACACGCACGACCGAGGACAGGCAGCGACTGGTGGAGATCTACGATGAGTTGGACTTCCGGTCCAAGAAGAAGGCACTCCTCGAGGAGTCCCCGACACCCGCGCCGCAGAGGTCCCTCTTTGACCTCACTCCGGAGGAGCTGGCGGAGCCGCTCGAGGACAAGTCGGTCGGGGACATCACGACGGTGGAGCACACCTACACCTCAGTCTCCAGCGGGACAGAGATGAGAGCGCTCCTCAATGCACTCTCCGGCGCGGAGGCCTTTGCCTTCGACACCGAGACGGACGGTCTGGACGGCATGCAGGATCACCTCGTCGGGATCTCCTTCGCCGTCCGACCCCATGAGGCGTGGTACATTCCCCTGCCGGAGGAGATGGAGAAGGCGAAGGAGCTGCTGAGACCCCTGGCTCCCTTTTTTGCCGACCCCGAGAAGGTGAAGGTAGCGCACAATGGGAAGTTTGACCTCAAGTTCCTCGCCCGATACGACATCCACGCCGTCCCTCCGCTCTGGGATACGATGCTGGCGCACTACCTGCTGGATCCGGAGTCGCGTCACGGGATGGACTACCTCTCCGAGACGCTGCTGCGGTACCGCCCGATCCCGATCGAGCAGCTGATCGGGAAGGGACGGCAGCAGCGGACGATGCGTGAGGTGGATCCGAAGGAAGTGCTGCCCTACGCCGCGGAGGACGCCGACGTGACGCTCCAGCTCTATCACCACCTCTCGCCACAGATGGAGGAGGAGCACCTGAGGTCACTCTTCTACGACATCGAGATGCCTCTGATGGGCGTGCTGCTGGAGATGGAGCAGGCGGGGGTGCGTGTCGATGAGATCCTCCTCAGCGAGGCGATCGGCGAGATGGAGCAGGCGCTGAAGCGACTGGAGCAGCAGATCTACGACTCTGTGGACGGGTATCCGGTCAATATCAACTCCCCCAAGGAGGTGGGTGAGCTCCTCTTCGATCACCTGCAGCTGCTGTCGAAGCCCAAGAAGACCCGAACCGGTCAGTACTCCACACGAGAGGAGGATCTAGAGAAGATCCGCCACCTGCACCCCGTCGTCGGGCTGATCCTCGACTACCGCGGCCTCTCCAAGCTGCTCAGCACCTACCTGATCCCCCTTCCCTCGATGATCCACCCCGAGACTGGACGGATCCACACCACCTACCACCAGGCAAAGACAGCAACCGGTCGGCTCTCCTCGAGCGACCCCAATCTGCAGAATATCCCGGTGCGGGATGAGCAGGGGCGGGAGATACGCAAGGCCTTTACCGGAAACGATCCCGCTGCCGGCGATCTCTTCGTCAGTGCCGACTACTCTCAGGTGGAGCTGCGGCTGATGGCGCACCTGAGCGGCGATCCCTCCCTGATCGACGCCTTCCGCCACGGAGCAGACATCCATGCCGCCACGGCAGCGAGGATCTTCGGTGTGCCTCGTGAGGAGGTGACCGGAGAGATGCGGCGTCGGGCAAAGACGGCAAACTTTGGGATCATCTACGGCATCTCCGCCTTCGGTCTCTCCTCCCGGCTCGACATACC
>NZ_CAKRLH010000076.1 GCF_934359325.1 uncultured Porphyromonas sp. | reverse complement strand
AGGGTCGCCAGAGTCCCTCCCATGGCGATATAGACACCGGCGAGGAAGCCGAGGAGCACCATATTAATAAGAGAGAGGGAGGTTTTTGCCTCTGCCGTCGCGTAGGTCGATGCGACGATCTCTGCGGGTGATTTCATTTTCGTGAATGCTAATGTTGATGATATGTCGGCAAACTTAGCTCTTTCCTGCCGAAACCGACGGGGACAACGGAAAAACAGGCAGGCAAAAAGTCGTGGTGACATCACCGCAGACTAATACCGGTATTAGTCAACTCTATTACCGGGTTTAGTGAACTCTATTACCGGTAAAAGAAATACCTCCCGTCCGACGGCGATTCACTTACCATAATCCTCCCGCAAGCCCTTTGCAAAAAGGGGTAAATCATCTCTCCGGTGCAATCGGTCAGAAAAACCACAAACATCACCAATTAGATATTTTTTACCCTAATCGGGCTTTTCCGTGCAATATAGGTCAATCGTCTGTACCTTTGTGGTGTAGGCACAAGAGTGCTACTTAGAAAGCTTATCAATAGTATTAGGATTGCAATCCAATATAAATCAAAAGAAACAAATAGTATGAGCGAAAGCAGTAAGAAGATTTACTCCTTTGGCAACGGCAAGGCCGAGGGTCGCGCAGATATGCGCATGCTCCTCGGCGGTAAGGGAGCCAACCTCGCCGAGATGAACCTCGTAGGCGTACCGGTGCCTCCCGGATTTACAATCACGACAGAGGTCTGCAGAGCCTATCAGACCGAGGGCGCAGAGAATATCCGCAAGTCTCTCGCCGAGGACGTAAAGGCAAATATCGGTAAGATCGAGGCACTCGTGGGACGTACCTTTGGCGACCCGGCTAATCCGCTCCTCGTCTCGGTCCGCTCCGGCGCTCCCGCCTCCATGCCGGGTATGATGGACACCATCCTCAATCTTGGTCTCAATGATGAGGCTGTCGAGGGACTTGCCAAGCTGACCAATAACCCTCGCTTCGCATGGGACTCTTACCGCCGCTTCGTACAGATGTACGGCGATGTGGTACTGGGACTGAAGCCCGAGAATAAGGACGACATCGACCCCTTCGAGCTGGAGATCCGTGCGGTGAAGAAGGCTAAGGGCGTCACCCAGGATACGGAGCTGGAGGTGGAGGACCTGAAGGAGCTGGTGAAGCGCTTCAAGGCTGCCGTGCTGGAGAAGACCGGCAAGCCCTTCCCGCAGGATGTCCACGAGCAGCTGTGGGGTGCCATCTTTGCCGTCTTTAGCTCATGGATGAATGAGCGCGCCGTGCTCTACCGTCGCATGGAGGGCATCCCCGAGGAGTGGGGAACGGCTGTGACCGTCATGGCGATGGTCTACGGTAACATGGGCGACACCAGTGCCACCGGCGTCTGCTTCTCACGCGATGCCGCCACGGGTGAGAATGTCTTCAACGGCGAGTACCTGATCAACGCACAGGGCGAGGACGTCGTTGCCGGCATCCGCACCCCGAGCCAGATCACCCTCAAGGGCTCGCGGCAGTTCGCCGAGTACAAGGGGATCAGCGAGGAGGAGCGCAAGTCCGAGCACCCCTCTCTCGAGGAGGCGATGCCGGAGATCTACAAGGAGCTCTTCGAGATCCAGCACAAGCTGGAGCAGCACTACCACGATATGCAGGATATGGAGTTTACCGTCCAGGAGGGTAAGCTCTGGTTCCTCCAGACCCGTAACGGAAAGCGTACCGGTCGGGCGATGGTCAAGATCGCCATGGACCTGCTCCGTGACGGCATGATCGACGAGGAGGCTGCCATCGAGCACATCGAGCCCAATAAGCTGGACGAGCTGCTCCACCCGGTCTTCGACAAGAAGATGGAGAAGAGTGCCACACTCATCGCTCGCGGTCTGCCCGCCTCCCCCGGTGCCGCTACAGGTATCATCTGCTTCTTTGCTGACGATGCTCAGGAGCTCCACCACAAGGAGGGTCACCGTGTGATCCTGGTCCGCGACGAGACCTCACCCGAGGATCTTGCCGGTATGCAGGTGGCAGATGGTGTCCTCACCGCGCGCGGTGGTATGACCAGTCACGCTGCCGTGGTAGCACGTGGTATGGGTAAGTGCTGTATCACCGGTGCAGGAGCGCTCAATATCGACTACAAGGCCCGCACCATCACCGTAGGGGATAAGGTCTTCCACGAGGGAGATCACATCTCCATCAATGGCTCCACCGGTCGTATCTACGAGGGTGAGCTCAAGACTGAGGCTCCTGAGCTGGACGAGGACTTCCAGATGCTGATGGATCTCTGCTCCAAGCACAGCCGCATGGTCGTGCGTGCCAATGCCGATACCGGTCGCGATGCCAATGTGGCACGGAAGTTTGGTGCCGTAGGTATCGGTCTCTGCCGTACGGAGCATATGTTCTTCGACGGAAAGAAGATCAAGGCGATCCGCCACATGATCCTCTCCGAGACTGCCGAGGATCGGTACAAGGCACTCGAGGTGCTGCTCCCGATCCAGAGGGAGGACTTCAAGTCGATCTTCCTCGCCATGGATGGTCATCCGGTGATCGTCCGCCTGCTGGATCCGCCACTGCATGAGTTTGTCCCCCACGACGCCAAGGGTCAGGAGGAGATGGCTCAGGATATGGGCGTGACGGTGAAGTACATCCGTGACCGCGTACAGCAGCTGGCTGAGCACAATCCTATGCTGGGTCACCGTGGTTGCCGTCTCGGCAATACCTATCCGGAGATCACGATCATGCAGACGAGAGCGATCCTCGGTGCTGCCATCGAGCTGAAGAAGGAGGGACACAACCCCATCCCCGAGATCATGGTGCCGCTGGCAGGTATCGTACAGGAGTTCAATGAGCAGAAGCGCATCATCACCGAGACAGCTGAGGCACTCTTCGAGGAGGAGGGTACTCGAATCGACTTCAAGATCGGTACGATGATCGAGGTGCCCCGTGCAGCCCTGACGGCAGACAAGATTGCCGCCTCGGCAGAGTTCTTCTCCTTCGGTACCAACGACCTCACGCAGATGACCTTTGGCTACTCTCGTGACGACATCGCATCCTTCCTCCCCGTCTACCTCGAGAAGAAGATCCTTAATGTGGATCCCTTCCAGGTACTCGACCAGGACGGTGTGGGTCAGCTGATCCGTATCGCTGCCGAGCGTGGTCGCAAGGCCCGTCCCGAGCTGGTATGCGGTATCTGCGGTGAGCACGGAGGTGAACCGTCGAGTGTGAAGTTCTGCGACTCCGTCGGGCTGAATTACGTCAGCTGCTCGCCCTATCGTATCCCGATCGCCCGTGTGGCAGCGGCACAGGCTGCCATCGAGCACCGTAAGGATGCTGAGGCTGCGATGCAGGAGTGACACTTAGTCTCACTGTGAGATAAGATAAAGAGGAGCTGTCCCGATTATGTGGGGCAGCTCCTCTCTTTTTTTGCTACATTTGGAACATCAAGTCACGAAGCAACAAACTGATATGAGAAAACTGATCATCACTCTACTGCCACTGTTGCTTACAGCACTCTCGGCATCCGCACAGATCTTTATCCCTTCTGATCCTATAGGCACCCAGGCAACCTATACGACAACCTGGAAGGACGGGAAAAGCTCAACAGAGCAGCTAACACTCCACCGTGTCAAGGGCAACAACGTCTGGAGCAGCGTACCGGGCGGCTCGGACGAGATCCCTATATCTGAGATAGTGCTGCCCGACGGTGTCTACTACTCCATGGATGAGCTGAGGACTCTTGTCCGTCAGAAGATGACTGGCAAGGCGGCTAAGCTTGCCAAGGTCGAGATCAATTGCCTCAGTGGAGACCGTTTCAGGATGCTTCCCTTGCAGGGGACCCCCGGACAGACCTTTCCCGATCAGACACTGGATGTGAAGGCGAAGGTCAAGCTACTCGGGCTACTCAATCTCCACCTCACCATAACCATGGAGGGGGACAAGATCCTCCGGAGAGAGACCCGGAAGACGCCTCTCGGCGAGGTCTCGACGATCGTGCGCTCCTACACCATGGTATCCAAGACCGATGTCAAGGTGATGGGTAAGCGAGAGGAGGAGGTAGAGCGAGAGGAGATCACTCAGTGGATCATCCCGGGGAGAGGTCTCTATAGGGAGGAGAAGAGGAAGGGCAAAGAGCTGAGCGTAAAGGAGCTGACAGACTTCAAGCGCCCCTGACTAATAGGAATAGAAAGAGTGGGCAGCCTCCCGTTCATAGGGGAAGTTGCCCACTCTTTATAGTTGGATCAGTAAGGATCAGAAGCGATAGCCCAGGCTGATGCCACTACGGATGTAGGCCGGCACGTCGCCATTGGTCTCAGAGACGAAGTTGCGTCCGGCACCGGTGTAGATCTCACCGACAAAACCACTCTTGGAAATCCATTTCCAGCCTATAGCGAGACCGAGTCCGGCACCAAAGCCGTTGGCATCCTCACTATCTATCTTGAGGCCGCCGTTCATGCCATTGGAGATGGTATTTATCTTGGTGTACTTGCAATCAAAGAAACCGGCATTTACCTCGATGAAAAAGCCGGCACCGGGGAACTCGTCCTGCCCGCGGTGCTTCCAGAAGAACCACCGGGTATAGGGCATAACCGCAAGCTTGTAGGGATAGGAGTCCTCCCAGGCGGCACTGGCAGCGACACCGAGCGACAGGTCCTCCAGCAGGATCCGGTCGTAGGAGAGCTCGATATTGCCGGCGAGAGCCATCGGGAGATTGATCTTCACCTCATTGAGAGGGCCCTCCGTGAGCACCTGCTGCGCCTTGGCACCTGAGGCAAACGAGGCAGAGAGCAGCAGGGCAGCTGCTGCGAGCATCCACTTTTTTACGTTCATAGGACTATTACATCTATTTGTTATTGTCTTCTGTGTATGCAAAGGTATAGAAATTACCCATAAAACATCAGAGCCCCGACCCAACAATTGAAGAGGATAATTGCAGTGAGGAGACCCAAGCAGACAGGGGTGACGCATTTGAGCATTACAGGAGCCACTCCACTCATTGTGAAGAGTGGTGAACGATGCACCCCGACAGGGGTGCCCGCTTTTTAGACCCGGGTCAAGGGGCGTAGCCCCGACGACCCGGGGGGCAGGCGTTGCTAGCGATCCCGCGACCCCGCTAGGGTGTCGCACTGATTGACTGACTGGTATGTGCGACACCCTGCCGGGGTCGTATACCTTGAAGGCGTCGTCGTTTCCCGGGTCTTCGGCACTACGTGCCTCGACACCTGGTCTAAAAGCGATGATCCCTCCGGGGCTTCGCCCCTGTGGGATCGGCAAGCGGTAGCAGCATGGCTGGGATCGTCGACAGGATTGCACAGCGACAGGGATTATCACTTCTTTGCCTTAATGCTCAAATGCGTCATCCCTGCCCAAGCAGACTGTATGAGACAATGGCTCACGTGGAGGTGGTATCTTTGCAGCTCTATTGGGGACACCTTATATAGAAAAGAGCCCGACCCGCCGAATAGATCGGCAGGTCGGACTCTGATAAATCTCAGTGCAGGGGATTACCGACGAGCAGTAAGCTTCTGCTGAGCCTTCTTATGGTTGCGGTTGTTAATCATCCAGGCGATCGGCGACGCTACGAAGAGGGTACTCAGCGTACCGAAGATGATACCGAGGATGATGGCGAAGGTAAAGCTCCTCATGCTGGCACCTCCGAAGAAGAAGATGATCAGCACCACCAGCAAGGTACTCGTACTGGTATTGATGGTACGGGTAAGGGTGATATTGAGGGAGCGATTGAAGAGCTCCTTGCGCTCCATATCGGGGTGGTACTTCAGCTCCTCACGGATACGGTCGAAGACGACGATGGTATCATTGATCGAGTAACCGATGATCGCCAGCACGGCGGCGATAAAGTTCATATCGATCTCCATCGTGAAGGGCATGATCTTCCAGAGGATTGCGTAGAATGCGATGATCACGCAGGTATTGAAGGTCACCGAAGCGAAGGCACCTACGGAGAAGGCGTAGTCCTTGAAGCGGATCAGGATATAGATACCCATCACGATCAGGGAGAGGATCACGGCGATCGTGGCACCAGTCTTGATGTCATCAGCGACACTGGCACCCACCTTCTGCGAGCTCTGGATATTTTGCTCGACAAACTGATCCTGAGTCGTACCCTGAGGCAGCTGGGACTGCAGGCTCTCATAGAGCTTAGTCTCGATCTCCTTGTCCACCTCGGGGGTATTGGTCCCCACCTTGTAGTTGGTCGAGATACGCACCTGATCCTCTGAGGTGATGCGGATCACACTGACATGGCCGTCGAGTGCCGGGCTGACGAGAGAAGAAATCTCGGCAGGCGTCACGTTGTGATCAAACTTGACCACATAGTTACGGCCACCGGTGAAGTCAATACCTCTCGGGATGCCGATCGTAGCCATCATCACGCCACCGATGGCGAGAATGGCAACGGCAACGGTGAGTCCGATCTTACGAAGTCCGATGAAGTCGACATGAGTATTCTCGAGGAAGTGGCGAGAGATCGGAGTGTCAAAAGTCACATTATTCATCTTACCCTTCTCCGCACGGGTCTCAAAGATCACACGGGTCATGAAGACTGCGGTGAGGAGGGAGATCAGCAGACCGATGATCAGGGTGGTGGCAAAGCCTCGGATCGCACCTGAACCAAAGAAATAAAGGATCAGACCGGTCATGATCGTGGTGACGTTGGAGTCGATGATCGCAGAGAAGGCATTACCGTACCCCTCCTGGATCGACTTCAGCATCGTCTTACCCTTCTTCAGCTCCTCCTTGATACGCTCAAAGACGAGCACGTTGGCATCCACCGCCATACCCAGCGTCAGCACCATACCGGCGATACCGGGCAGGGTCAGGACTGCATGGATCGAAGCGAGGATACCGAGGGTGAGGAAGAGATTGACCAGCAGTGCCAGGTCGACCACCATACCGGGGAAGAGACCATAGATGAGGCACATGTAAATCATCAGCAGGACGAGAGCGATGAGGAAAGAGATCACACCCGCCTTAATGGCTGCAGCGCCAAGAGACGGACCCACGACGTCCTCCTGTACGATACGCACGGAGGCAGCCATCTTACCCGACTTAAGGGTGTTGGCAAGGTCGGTTGCTTCATCGACGGTGAAGTGACCGGTGATCTGAGAGGTACCATTGGGGATCTCATTGAGTACATTAGGTGCAGAGTAGACCACGTCATCGAGGACAATAGCAATGGGTCGGCCAACATTCTCCTTCGTCAGGCGAGCCCACTCCTTGGTACCCTCAGGATTCATAGTCATGGAGACACCGGGATCCTGACGTCCCTGCTGCTGATTGATCTCACTCTTGGCACTGGTGACCACGTCACCGGCGAGAGCCGGCTCATTGCCACGGCGAGAACCCTTGAGAGCATACAGCTCGAAGACATTGCTCCCCTCGCTCAGCTCCTTGGAGCCCCAGCGGAGGACAAGGTCACGCGGCAGCACATCTCTCACCTGAGGCAGGCTCAGCATCGAGTCAATGGCGGCGCGGTCAGCCTTACGAGCAACAGCGACCACGGCAGCAGAGCTACCACGGGAGAGTTGCAGACGAGAGAGCAGAGGATTATCCTTGGACGCCGTCTGCGTCTCGGCAGTCTCAGCCACAGCGGTCGTATCAGCACCGGCAGCTATCTTCTGAGCCAGAGCTTCGGCATCACTCTTGGCACTGTCAGCGGCGGCCTCAACAGCCTCGGTAACCTCCTCGGAGGTCTCCTCAGCAGGCTCGCTCACCTCAGTCGAGGCAGTGCGGTCGGAGGTGGAGTGGAGGCGAGCCAGCACCTGATCAGCGGAGACAAGATAGTCGCCTACCTCTGAGCCCAGGTAGCACTCCCAGAACTCAAGATT
>NZ_CAKRLH010000075.1 GCF_934359325.1 uncultured Porphyromonas sp. | reverse complement strand
CAGGTAGAGAAAAATGAGTTACCTTTGGGTGCTGGATAATATAACTCACGAAATAACACCCTATGTTTACCTCCATAACTGTAGCCGAGAAGATTGCTAAGCTCCTGCTGGACGCTCATGCCGTGTCACTTAATCCCGAACATCCTTACACATGGGCCTCGGGCTGGCATAGTCCCATCTACTGTGATAATAGAGTGACGCTCTCCTCGACGGAGATCCGTACACAGATCGCTGATGCGCTGGTGGATCTGATCAAGGAGAAATTCCCTCAGGTCACAGCAGTCTCCGGTGTCGCTACTGGTGGTATCCCTCAGGCAGCTCTTGTCGCTGATCGTATGCATCTCCCTCTCTCCTATATCCGCGCAAAGGCTAAGGATCATGGGATGCAAAATCAGATTGAGGGCTCTATAGATAAGAAGGCCAAGGTGGTGGTCATCGAGGACCTTATCTCCACCGGTGGTAGCAGTCTCGCAGCAGCGAGGGCACTGCAGGCAGCCGGTTATGAGGTGCTCGGACTGGTCGCTACTTACTCTCATGGCTTTGCCGTCGCTGAGGATGCCTTTGCTGAGGCTTCCATACCGATGTACACCCTCAGCGACTATGATCACGTGGTTGCAGAGGCGGAGAGGAGAGGATTTATCCATAGCGACCAGGTGGAGACCCTCAAGGAGTGGCGGAAGGATCCGGCCAACTGGGGTAAATAATGGACATAGAATAGACGATAGATATGCAGGTAATCAATAGCAGACCGTTTACCATTAAGAAGGATATAGAGACGGTATTTGATCTAGCGGGAGAGCCGGAGTCGGCACGTCACTTCCTGAGCAAGGTGGGCGATAAGCCGATGTTTAAGGACGTCTCCGTAACCGATAATAGCATCGCTGCTAAGCTTCCTTTTGTCGGTGACATTACCCTTCGTCGCAACCGCATAGAGAAACCCTCTCTTGTCAGCTACAAGGCAGAGGGAGCTCCGGTGCCGGTGGAGCTGGTGCTCAATTTTCAGCCCGATGGCGACAATACCAAGACTCAAGTGTCTGTCGAAGTAGAGGCACCCTCCTTCGTCGCCGGTATGGTGAAGACTAAGCTGCAGCCTATGCTGGATAAGATGGCTGATAGTCTCGAACTCCTGGACGTGGATCGCTTCCTTGGCAAGAAGTAAGTCGGACGTACTCTACCCGCTCCTTCACTCTCTCACAGCACTGGTGATTGCCGTGACCTTCTCCTCATGCAGTCATCCCTCCATACAGGATCGACTGCCGGATCTCCCGGTGAGCTACACCATAGACCTTATGTCCGCCGAGGGAAGGTCAATTGCCTCCCCTCAGACTGCGATCCTTATCATTACTCCTCGTCATCAGAGTGATCTGCTCGGAGTGGGGGGGCTGCTCGTATGCCATGGACTTCCGGGTGAGGTAGAGGGTGGTGGCTATGCGGCATATGATGCTCAGTGTCCCCTCTGCTATCCCACGGCGGGGGGGGTAAGACCGGATCATGCCCCGGCAATGGAGACACTGATGTCTGCCACCTGCGACAAGTGCGGTGCCGTATACGATCTATCGCTTGGTGTGGGACAGCAGATCCGTAAGGACCTGCCGGCGGCGGTGCTGAAGCGCTATCCTGCCATGGTCCGCGGAAGAGATTTAATTATCGGCTACTGAGATGAATAGACCTTTCATACTTCTATGTCTGGCTCTGGCATCCATTAGTTCTGTTTTCGCTCAGGACTCACGATATAGGGAGATCACCCCCCGTCCACTCCTTGCGGAGCAGCATCGAGGGGCGATCCCCCCAGACTTCGCCCTCATTCCACAACTATCGAGCGACAGTCTTTCCACTCTTACGCCTGCAATAGAGCGAGCTTTTCCACGCCGAGCAGGGCATGATGAGGTGACCCTCTCCCTCCGCTGTACGGATACGCTCTCATTTAGCCCAAGTGTTGAGGCATACCGTGTCCTTGTTTCCCCATCAGAGGTCCTTATTGAGGGGAGGTCGATAAGGGGAGTGTACAATGGGATACAGACGCTGAGACAATTGGTCTCCGACTCCGGCATTCCCTGTGGACTGGTGGAGGATGCACCAGCCTTTCGCTGGCGGGGATTTATGGCGGATGTGGGGCGCAACTATCAGTCGGTGGTGCTGCTGAAGCAGCAGATCGATGCCATGGCCGGCCTGAAGCTTAATGTCTTCCACTTCCACGCCACCGAGGATGTGGCGTGGCGCCTCGAGAGTCGGCTGTATCCCGAGCTCAATAACCCGTCTACGATGACGAGAGACAAGGGGTTATTCTACCGTTATGAAGAGCTTGAGGAACTTCGCCGGTATTGCGAGGAACGGTTTATCCTATTCCTCCCTGAGATAGATATGCCGGGTCACTCCGCTGCATTTGAGAGGGCGATGGGCTGCTCCATGCAGAGCGAGAAGGGGCAGGCGATCGTTCTGGAGTTGCTGGACGAGTTTCTCTCACACGTCGACTGTCCTTATCTGCATATAGGTGCGGACGAAGTGAAGATACACAATCGGGACTTTGTACCCACTGTGGTCTCATTCCTAGAGACGAAGGGGGTGAAAGCGATCGGCTGGAGCCCTGGCGGCAATTATCCCGAGACTGTGATCCGTCAGCTCTGGAGCGCCGCAGAGAAGTCAGAGATCGATAATCCCAAGGTTGCAAAGATAGACTCTCGAAACCTCTACATCAATCACATGGACCCGCTGGAGAGTGTTGTCTCGATCTTCTATCACAGCATCCTGGACAGTGACTCCGACAATAATGATGAGCACTTACTTGGTGGGGAACTGTGCTTATGGAATGATCGGAATCTGCTCTATGGCGATCTTAATCATGTCCATAATCCGACCTATCCCTCGCTTGTTGCCTTTGCAGAAAAAGGCTGGGGAGGAGGCGGATATGTAGACAACTTCGTCAGTCTTAGTCAGGATAGAGACTTCGAGTGCTTTAGAGACTTTGAGCGGCGGCTCTGTATCTATGGTAAGAGATATATGCAAGGGCTTCCTTTCCCTTACATACCCCAGTCTGAGATCCGCTGGAGCATATTTGGTTCCTATCCAAATGGCGGCAAGACGGCCATGACCTTCCCTGTCGAGGCACTACCCGAAGAGGAATTGGAGAGCCTGACACCCGACACGACCTTTATTGGAGGTACACTGATACTTAGGCACTTCTGGGATCCGCAGATCAAGGGGCTATGGATCGATCCCGCCCCCAATCAGACTGTTTATGCATATCGGCGAGTCTGGAGTGACGAGGAGCGAGAGTCGGGTCTATGGATCGGCTTTTACGATTACTCGAGGTCGCAATGGGCGGATGCTTTCCCCAAGGGTAAGTGGAGCAATACCGATGCCCAGATATGGCTTAATGGCGAGGCTATTGCTCCTCCCCTATGGGCTCACTCGGGGCAGAAGGGCGACCCTGAGATTCCGTTCTGGGACGAGAATTATACGATGAGACCTCCGACACAAGTAACTCTGCGAAAGGGGTGGAATACGTTACTACTGAAAATCCCCGTCGGCTCCTTTGTCGGAAGTGCATGGTATGCACCGGTCAAGTGGATGGCAACGGCAGTTTTTGTAGACGATATGCTCCAGTGAGTGATGACAGAAGAAAAGAAGATTAAGTGGGTACTTAGGCTCTGGCGCCGGCTCGGGAGGATCCCCCTCCGGCGGCTCTACCGTCTGTCCGATTTCTTGGCCTGGGTGATCAGGGATGTGGTACGGTATCGTAGGGAGGTGGTAGACCGCAATCTTGAGATCGCCTTCCCGGAGCTTACTCGGCAGGAAAGGAGAAAGATTGCGAAGGATTTCTACAGCTACTTCTGCGAACTGATACTCGAGGCACCGAAGATGATGACTTGGTCGGTGGAGGAGATGAAGGAGCACATCACCTTTGAGGGCATAGAGCAGATCCGCGAGGATACCGCCAGCGGACGCAATTTTACCCTCTATATCGGTCACTATGGTCAGTGGGAGTGGATCCCTTCCATCGCTCTCTGGCTTCCCGGGGTCACTTGTGCACAGATCTACTCTCAGCTCCACGACCCGGTCTCTGACCAGATCATCCTTGCCAATCGTCAGGCTCATGGCAGTAAGTCGGTTGAGATGAGGGATACTCTGCGGTATGTGCTCTCAGCGAAACAGTCGGGAAAGCCATTTGGGGTAGGATATGTGGCTGATCAGTCTCCCTCTGCAGACAAACTTCATCATTATATTGACTTCTTTGGTCGGCAGGTACCCACGCATGTCGGGGCAGAGAAAATCACAAGGAGACTGGATCTGACTGCTTACTTCCTCGATATGCATCGTGTGCGGAGAGGCTACTGGAGTGTGAGAGTCATCCCTATGCCCTATGACAAGGAGGACGACCAGGGGGGCTTCACACTCACGCAGCAGTTCTATAAGCTCCTAGAGGAGATGATCCGAAGGGATCCGGCTTACTACCTATGGAGTCATAAGCGCTTCAAGTACGAGAAACGGTGAGAAAAAAAGCAGGACGCAAAGCACTAAGCTTTACGTCCTGCTTTTTTCTTGATATAGGTATCAGCCCAGTCGCTCAATGGCGTACTGAACCCTTTGCTTCGTCTCCTTGACACCAATGAAGTCGATGATGTCGTAGATGTAGAGCCCTATCGCCTTCCCTACGAGAGCCACTCTGAGGGCGTTCATCACCACTCCGATCTTATAGCCTTTCTCCTCCAGCCAGCCGTGAGTCTTCTCATCGAGTAGCTTCACATCGAGAGGCCTCGGGAAGGTGTCGATATACTCGAGGTACTCAGTAAGTTGCTTGGCGCTATCCTCCTTCCACCGCTTCTTGACCGACTTTTCGTCAAAGTCTGTCGGCGCCTGGAGAAGGTATCCGGTCTGCTCTACGACGTCCGGGAGGAGAGTCAGACGCTCGCGTGTCAGCTCAAGGGCACAGACCAACTTGTGGTGGTCGCAAGTGATGCCCGCCTGCTCAAGGTAAGGCTTACAGAGGTCGGCTAAGCGGTCGAGGTCGCAGATTCGGATGTACTGCTCGTTGAACCACTTTCCCTTCTCGTAATCGAAGCGGGCGCCACTCTTATTGACACTGCTGAGGTCAAACCGACGGATGAGGACATTCATAGGCATAAGCTCTATGTCGTCACCGGGATTCCACCCCAGGAGAGCGAGAAAATTAACCACCGCCTCAGGCAGGTAGCCGCTCTCGCGATAGCCCGGGCTCACAGCTCCGTCCTCAGGTGACTCCCAGCGAAGGGGGAAGACCGGAAAGCCAAACTTGTCCCCATCTCTCTTGCTGAGCTTTCCACTACCCTCGGGCTTAAGTAAAAGGGGTAGGTGGGCAAATCGAGGCATCTCATTCTCCCAGCCAAAGGCACGATATAGCAAGACATGGAGGGGTGTGGATGTGACCCACTCCTCTCCGCGGATGACGTGAGAGATCTTCATCAGATGATCATCTACTACGTTGGCCAGATGGTAGGTGGGGAGGTCATCGCTCTGCTTGTAGAGTACCTTGTCGTCAAGCTCCGAGGAGTTGATGGTCACCTCACCGCGTACCATATCGGTAAAGCTGATCGCCTCTCCCGGCTCTATCCGAAGCCTCACAACGTAGGGTACGCCAGCCTGCTCCAGTTCCTCGCACTCGCTCTCAGTCAGTACGAGCGAGTTGCGCATACCCATACGGGTGGATGCATCGTACTGGAAGTTCTTGGTACTCTCGCGAGCCTGCTCCAGCTCCTCAGGGGTGTCGTACGCCTTATAGGCCTGACCACTATCCAGCAGCTCACGGACATACTTGCGGTAGATGTCCCTGCGCTCGCTCTGGCGGTAGGGACCATACTCACCTCCCACACCTACACCCTCATCGATATGGATGCCAAGCCAGTTGAGGGACTCGACGATGTATTCCTCTGCTCCGGGGACAAACCGACGAGAGTCGGTATCCTCGATCCTCAGGAGCATCTTTCCACCCTGATTTTTGGCAAAGAGGTAGTTATAAAGAGCGGTGCGTACACCACCGATATGAAGTGGTCCGGTAGGACTGGGTGCAAATCGTACTCTTACCTGTGATGGAGTAGTATCAGTCATGTCTGTATTCTTATCTATCGTTCTGTCGCTGTCGTTGGGTCATAGGATCAGTAGGGATCCTCGTCATGCATCCTACCTCCGGCATCAGTCTCCGCAGACTCCTCGTCAGTGTCGGAGGACTCCTCAGCATCATCTTCGCTCTCAACGAGCTCGACCCCTTGCAGGGTACGATTGAGATTCTGCTCAACCAGGGGAGAGACAGCCTCAAAGTTATTAACGGTAATGCTCTTCCAGATCAGATCCTTGAGCTCTGCCACTCCCTGCCCAGTCACCGAGGAGAAGAAGCAGACCGGCACCCCCTCTGGGAGAGTCTCGCGGATCATTTCCTCGAGATCCTCATCGATGAGGTCGGACTTTGAGATGCCCAGGACCCTATTCTTCTCCAGTAGCGAGGGATTGTACTTCTCGAGCTCGCCCAGAAGCACCTCGTACTCTTTAGCTATGTTGTCAGCATTGGAGGGGATGAGGAAGAGTAGGGCGGCATTGCGCTCGATGTGACGGAGGAAGCGTAGTCCAAGTCCCTTTCCCTCAGCAGCACCCTCGATGATCCCGGGGATGTCCGCCATTACGAAGGAGCGACCATCACGGTACTTCACGATGCCAAGGTTGGGGACCAGTGTCGTGAAGGGGTAATTGGCCACCTTAGGCTTGGAGGTGGTGATGGCGGATAGAAGGGTCGACTTCCCAGCGTTGGGGAAGCCTACCAGTCCCACATCAGCCAGCAATTTCAGCTGGAGTATCACCACTCGCTCCTCGCGCGCCTCACCGGGTTGAGCAAAGCGGGGTGCCTGATTGGTCGAGGTGGCAAAGCGGGTGTTTCCCTGTCCTCCACGTCCTCCCTTGAGGATCCGGATCACCTCTCCATGCTCTCGCACCTCGGTGATGTAGTCCCCCGTGTCGGCATCATAGCAGGCGGTCCCGAGTGGGACGTCGATGTAGATATCATCTCCATCGGTTCCCGTACGGTTGTTCTCACCACCGCTCTTGCCATTGCCCGCAAATATGTGGCGATTGTAACGAAGGTGAAGGAGGGTCCAGTAGTTCCGATCACCCCTCAGATAAACATCTCCTCCGCGACCGCCATCACCTCCGTCAGGGCCTCCCTTAGGACTCCGCTTGGATCTGTAGAAGTGGACAGACCCCTGACCTCCCTTGCCGCTCCGGCAATAGATCTTTACGTAATCGACAAATCCTGACTCAGCCATGGCACGTATTTCTTCAGAGGGAACTTATTCCAAATGCAATGGGGATCTACTAAAAAACGGTATCAGGCGACGAAGTTATCGATCGCCTTGATGATCCGCTCTGTGATCTCATCGATACTACCCTCGCCCTCTACAACAACGTACTTGCCTTGCTTGGAGTAGAAGTTGCGGACCGGCTCAGTCTCACTGTGGTAGACCTTGAGTCGCTCACGAGCCGACTCTTCGTTGTCATCAGCTCGACCGGAGACCTTTCCACGCTCCAGGATGCGGCTGATGAGCTCCTCCTCGCCTACCTTTAGCTCCAGTAGGAGAGTGACGCTCTCGCCGTGAGTACTCAGCATCGCGTCCAGCGCCTCAGCCTGGGCAACCGTGCGGGGGAAGCCATCGAAGATGATGCCTGCATACTCACCGGGATCCTTGATATGCCCCTCCATGATACTCACGATGGTCTCATCGGGTACGAGGTGTCCCTCACTGATGAGCCCCTCTACCTTCTTCCCCAGGGGAGTTCCCTTCTTGATCTCTGCACGCAGGAGATCCCCTGTGGAGATGTGATTGAGGTTGTA
>NZ_CAKRLH010000074.1 GCF_934359325.1 uncultured Porphyromonas sp. | reverse complement strand
TCAAAGCCGCTGCTCTCGCCACTCTCCTTGAGGAGGAGCAGGTCGGGGCGCAGTCGCTCCATGAGCGCCCGGTCGTCCTGCGCCCGATCGTAGTAGATAAGGTGGTTGCGGGGGAAGTCGCTCTCGCTGATGATCCGCTCCGTCTCGGGTATTGGCATCACCCTCAGCCAGACCTCGTGCCGCAGCGGGTAGTCCCCCATGGCGGCGATACTCTTGACCCCGGTGAGGGCAAGGAGTCGGCGGGGGCTGAGCCGCTCCAGCTCCCTCATCGCCTCGGGGAAGGAGCTGACGGAGAGAGCCCCCTCGGGGAGCGGAGGGAAGGCTCGCTCATACCGAATCGTCGGCAGGGCCACTTCGCTTGCAGCCTTGGCGACATTCCGGTGAACGATGGTGGCAAAGGGGTGAGCCGCATCGACGAGGACACTCACCTCCTCCCGCCGGCAGAGTGCTGTCATCGCATCGGCATCCAAGGGACCCTCCAGCCGGGTGCCGTGATGGAGGGCGATCTCCTGCGAGGTGCCGAGGGTGGAGTAGAGGAAGGGCTTGCCCGCCTCCTCGCACACCTCTACCGCAGCCCTGCCCTCGGTAGTTCCGCCGATGATGAGGATCTTACCCATGGTGCTCGTCGCTAGTTAGTAGGTCGAGGAGTTCCTCTATCGTGGTGGGGCGAAGGCACTGCCCATCGGCGGTCCTGAGGAGCATCCCCTCATCGGAGAGCTCGATCGCATCGGCACTCTCCGCCTCAGCTGTGGCGAGGATGGCATTGCGCCTCAGTGCCTTCGCGACCATATGGTAGAGCGGGAGGAGCCGGTGTGTGGGAGCACTGATACGGATGGTTCGGGTGTGGGGATTCTCAATGCGGAAGAGCCCTCTGAGCCGGTCGAAGACGATATCCCGTCGCTCAAAGAAGTCACTCAGTGTCCCGTCGAGGGAGAGATCCTCCGGGGTGCCGATGTGTAGCCGTTTCTCATCATCGAGGAGCCAGATCTTGTCTGCGATCTGGAGTGCCATCTCGAGGTCGTGGATGGAGAGGAAGATGGTCTTGTGCGTCTCTCGGGAGAGCCGGTGGAGGAGCTGCATCATGTCCACCTTGGAGGGGAAGTCGAGGAAGGAGGTGGGCTCATCGAGGAGGATGATCGGGGTCTCCTGGGCGAGTGCCTTGGCGATCATCACCTTCTGTCGCTCTCCGTCGCTGAGCGTCCCGATGTCGCGGGGAGCGAAGCGCTCCATACCCACGAGACGGAGGGCGTCAAGGGCTTTCCGCTCATTGGCGGCATCCACCTTTCCCCAAAATCCGGTGTAGAGGCTGCGCCCGAGGGAGACGAGGTCGAGCACGGTCATGTGCCCCACCTCTATCCGCTCCGTCAGCACGACGCTGATGAGCTGCGCCAGCTCCCGGCTCTTGTAGCTGTCTATCTCGCCCCCGCGGACGAGGATGGAGCCGCCGAGCTTGGGCTGGAAGGCGGCAATCGTGCGGAGGAGGGTCGACTTGCCCACACCATTGGACCCGATGAGGCAGGTGAGCTCACCGGAGTAGACGGTGGCGGAGAGCCCCTCGGCGACCACCCTGTGCGGGTAGCCGATGGCGAGGTCGCGCAGCTCTATCGTGATCTCCTTACTCATAGTCTCTCGCCCCGACGGCGACTGAAGAGGACCCAGATGACGATCGGGGCACCGATGAGGGCGGTGACCGAATTGATCGGCAGCGCCCCCTCGAAGCCCGGCATCCGCGCGATGACGCTGCAGATCAGGGCAAGCAACGCCCCGACGAGCGTCACCGCCGGCATCAGGATCCGATGGTTGGAGGTGGCGAAAATGGTTCGGCAGAGGTGCGGCACCGCCAGACCGATGAAGACGATCGGGCCGCAGTAGGCGGTGACGATGGCGGTGAGGAGGCAGGAGCAGAAGATCACCCGGTGGCGGGCGCGCTTGTAGTTGAGCCCGAGGCTGCGGGCATAGTTTTCTCCGAGGAGCAAGAGATTAAGCGTCTTGATGAGGGGAAAGGAGAGGGGGATTAGCACCAGCATCAGGAGGACGAAGGTGGTGACGCGGTCGCCGCTCACCTTGGAGAAGCTCCCCAGTCCCCAGACGACATAGCTGCGAACATCCTCATCGTTGCTAAAGAACTTCAGCACGCCGATGATCGCATTGGCGATGTAGCCGATCATCACGCCCATGATGAGGAGGACGACATTCCCCTTCACCTTCTCCGACATGATCATGATGATCCCCATCACCGCCAGCGCCCCGAGGAGTGCCGCCACCGAGACCGCCATCTCCCCGACGAAGCCCATGCGGATCAGCGCCCTCTGGCTGATGCTCCCCGAGAGGAGCACGAGGGTCGCCACGCCGAGGCTGGCACCCGAGCTGATGCCGAGCTCCGAGGGACCGGCGAGGGGATTTCGGAAGACCGTCTGCATGAGCAGTCCGCTGATGGAGAGCCCCGCGCCGGCGACGAGGGCGGTGATGGTCTGCGGGTAGCGGCTCTTCCAGACGATGTTACGCCAGATCTCACTCCCTCCGGTGTCGCGCCCGAGGAGGATATCCACCACGTCGCGGAAGGGGATCGCTATCGTCCCGAGAGAGAGATTGAGGACGAAGGCGACGACGATCAGGATCGCGACGAGGCCGAAGGCTATGGCGTTACGGGAGCGGGGCATGGTATATCACTTCTCCCTCGTGAGGAGGTCGTAGTAGACTGGCGTATGGTCGGGGAGCAGCTCGGGGTGGAAGGCGTGGATCAGGTCGGCAAGAACCACCTCCGGCTCCACCGGTGACCCCTCGTAGAAGGGACGCTCCGAGAGATTGCAGTAGAGCACTTTCCGCTCCTTATACGCCCGGAAGTCTCTGTACCGGGCGTCGGTGCGTGCGAGCACATCGTAGGAGTAGTCACCCTTGTAGTTATTGGTGATCCGCCAGAAGTCCGCATCCGCCGCCTGGCTGTAGACGGTCTCAAAGTCGAGGTAAAAACCCCCGGACTCCTTGTTGTCCCTCAGGAAATAGTCCCCACCGGCATCGCGGAAGAGGTGCGCCAGGTAGCTCTCCCCCCCGACGACATACCAGTTGCCCCCGTGCAGCTCACCGCTGAGGATCTTCGGGCGGGGTAGGTCGGGCGTGATGAGGCTCTGGAGCTGGTGATACCGCTGCTCTATCTGGTCAAAGGTCTGCTCCGCCTGCTCCTCCTTCCCGAGGAGGAGGGCGGTGAGCTTGATCCACTCCGCCTGACCGAGCGGGGAGGTCTCCTTGTACCCGAGGAAGGTGAGGAGCGGGATGTCGAGCTCCTTGAGGGCATCATACCCTCCGCGCTTGAAGGGGGAGACGAGGATCAGGTCCGGCTCCAGTGCCATGATCAGCTCAGAGTCAAAGTTTCCCTCTATCCCGATCCGCCGTGCCTTGCCCTCCGCCAGGCGGTCGAGCATCTTCTGATTGAAGAGAAAGTGGGTACTCGGCATACCGACGACCCGGTCGACGGCATCGAGCTTGATGAAGTTGGAGAGCTGCAGCGTCGTCATCACGATCACCCGCCTCACCGGCACCTCTATCGGCGTGTAGCCCTCGGGGATCTCCCCGCCGGCATCAGTCCCTCGGGGGACTAAGGCGTAGCGATAGACTTCGCTCTCCGGCTTCGTCGGGTCAGAGATGTCGACCAGCGTCATGCCCTCACTGCGACTGATCCTCAGCCCCTCGGCATAGCGGATGAGCGAGTCACCGGCGATCATCGTCTCCTCCCTGCCCTGCGTCTCCTTTCCCCCACAGGAGGAGAGGAGAAGGAGGAGAAAGGGGAGCGCACCATATAGATAGGTCTTTATTTTCATCTCGTGCTTGGCTTAATGATGAGGAGGGAAAAGTAAGGAAAGGGGGTCTCGGGGAGGAACCTCAGGGTGTCGGTGACCAACTCCCGCTCCTCGTCGCCGATGTACTCACCGTAGAGGATGGAGACCGGTGGATCCGTCCGGAGGAAGTCCCGCACCGCCTCCTCCGAGCGGGAGAGCTTCATCACGACCACCACCCGACCCCTGTCGATCGCCTCCCGGAGCTGCTCCGCACTCTCGACACGACTGAGCACGAGAAGCGACTGCTCCCCCAGGACCAGCGGTCTGCTGAGGCACGCCGGCAGCGTCATATAGTAAGGGATGCCGGGGAGGATGAAGTGGGGCATATCCCTCTCCCTGAGGAGCCGGCAGACATAGCCCGCACTGGAGTAGGTCCCCGCGTCGCCGATGGTGACGAGAGCGGCGGAGATGTCGGCGAGGCAGTCCTTCTCGAGCTGACCGGCGAGTGCCTCGTAGGCCGAGGCGGCTGCTCTACGGTCACTCTGCATGGGGACGGAGAGTATGGTCACCTTCTTCTCCAGCAGCGCTCCTGAGGGGAGCGCCCGGATGATCTCTACTGCCGCCTCTCCTATGGCGTAGATGCGCTCCACATCCTGCAGAGCCCGGTATGCGCGGAGGGTGATATCCTCCGGCTCCCCACTGCCGAGGGAGACGATCATGATGGGTGTCATGGGCGAAAGAGATGCTT
This sequence comes from uncultured Porphyromonas sp., assembly GCF_934359325.1. Classification (GTDB taxonomy): domain Bacteria; phylum Bacteroidota; class Bacteroidia; order Bacteroidales; family Porphyromonadaceae; genus Porphyromonas_A. Next base: position 3,343 of record NZ_CAKRLH010000074.1, on the reverse strand, counting down.
AAAGTCCTTGTGATACAGGCGAGACAGCCCCTCGCGGTTGCCTATCGCCTCACCGACGACGATCATGGTGGTGAGCTTAAGCTCCTGCTCGCGGACGATCCTTGCGAGATCCCTGAGCTCCCCGCGGTAGATCCGCTGCTCGGGGTGGGTCAGCTTATAGCAGACCGCCACAGGGGTGGTCGGCGGGTAGTGGGTGAGCAGCTCCCGCTCCACCTCCTCAGCGATCGAGGCACTGAGGTATATGCACATCGTGCTCTGCGAGGCGGCGAGCCGGGAGAGCTGCTCCCGCTCCGGCACCGGTGTGCGCCCGCTGCCTCGGGTCAGGCTGATGGTCTGCACCCGCTCCGGGATGGTAAATTCGCTCTGCAGCTCTGCCGCAGCCGCCTGGAAGGAGGAGATCCCCGGCGTGATGTGGTACGCCATGCCCTCCTCGTCGAGGATTGCCATCTGCTCCTCGATGGCGCCATAGATGCATGGGTCGCCGGTGTGGAGTCGCACGACGAGCGCCCCCCGGTCGTAGAAGCTCTTCATCAGGGCTATCTGCTCCCCGAGAGCCATCCCCGCCGAGCTTCGGACGACCGCTCCCTCCTTGGCGCACTCCGTCAGAGCCACCGGTACGAGGCTCCCGGCGTAGAGGATCAGGTCTGCCGTCTCGAGGAAGTGTCTCCCGCGCACAGAGATCAAGTCGGGATCCCCCGGCCCTGCGCCGACAAATTCGATGTGCCCTCTCATCAGCCCCTTGCGCTCTATGGCGAGGGCAAAGGTAAAGTCACTCCCCTCGCTCAGCTTCCCCTTCTGCTTCTCGATCACCAGCTCGCCCCCTCCCGAGGAAGTGAGGGCAGCCGCCTCGGAGACACTGGCAGAGCCGGTCGCCTCACCGACCCGCTCCGAGGGATGCGGCACGCTCACCCCATCGAGCGTCTCGCTGTCGTAGTATCGGACAGGCACCCCCAGTCGCTCTGCCAGCGCCTCGAGGATCGGTTCGCCACGCTTCAGCTCTATACTGGAGAGATCCGCTATGGAGAGAGGGGAGAAGCCCCCTGCCCTCACCTCCGAGAGGATATGGTCGGTCACCCCGGTCGGGTCGGCCATGCGCCGGCACCCGATGCCGAGATGAAGGAGGGGCGGGCGGTAGCAGAGCTGCGGCAGATCTATCTCTGCGTGGTACCGGCACCCCACGGTGATCAGGAGGTCAAAGTCCTGTGGTCGGATCTCCTCCGCCTTATGGAAAAGAGTGACCCACTCCGGTCTCGTCCGCTCCAGGAGCGCCGTCCCGGCCGAGCGTGTCTCTATGAGAAGTGCCACCCGGTGACGCTCCACGAAGAGGGCGATGGCGTGATTCATCGTCGTGCCGACCAGCTCTGTCCGCCAGCCCTGCTCCTCGCCCAGCGTATCAAGAGCCCACAGTCCCCGGCGGTCGCTCTGCGTCGTGACGACAGCCTCACCACCGAGGATATGGGCGATGCGACGAGCGAGGTCGTTGGCTCCTCCGACGTGCCCCGAGGCGACGGGGATCACATAGTGACCCGTCGTGTCGATGCAGAGGATGGCGGGGTCGATGTGCTTATCCTGCAGGAGATCGCCCACGGTCCGGACACAGATCCCGAGGGCGGAGCAGAAAATTAGGGCGGAGTACTCCCCGATCAGCTCCCGGCACCCCTCCCGCAGCGACGCCATGGTGCGGAAGCCCTCCGCCTCCACCGTGCTGTAGAGAGTGACCCCCGGGAGCTCGTCCCTGAGCAGCAGGGCAATCTCTCTCCCCTCGCGGGAGATGGTGAGTATGGCTACATTCTTCTCTTTCATTTCGTTGCTTGCATCACATGGATGGGATTGAAGTGGTCGACAGCCATCAGCGTCTCCTCCGACAGTCCCGTGCCGACATCGGCAAGGCTGCTGAGGAAGAGCTGTCGGCTCTCGTCACTGACAGAATTGAAGACGATCCGCCCGCCTCCCGGCAGCAGCGGATAGATCCGCCGTATCATCTCCGGGAGCCGTCCGCCGTGCCCCCCGATGAAGACCGCATCCGGGGTCGGGAGCGCTGAGAGGTCAGCCTCCAGGAAGTCCCCCGGGACGAAGTCGATCCCCGGGGCATGGAGCCTCCGGGCATTGGTCTCCAGGAGCGCACCGCCCTCCGGACGGATCTCAAAGGCGATCACAGAGAGGTGGGGAAATTGCAGCCTTGCCTCTATCGAGACAGAGCCGGTGCAGGAGCCCACATCCCAGAGCGTCTGCGCCTGATGCAGTCCGAGGAGCGACAGGCTCTGCAGCCGTATCGGTGACTTGGTGATCATCCGGGGACGTCCCTCCAGCGGGACAAATGCCTCATCGGGGATCCCAAAGGGGCGCTCCTGAGCCCTCGTGCGGAGGAGGATCAGGTTATTGGGGTAGCCGAAGTCCCTTTCCCTCATCTCCTCAAGCGACAGCCGCGACACCCTCTGCTCCTCCCGATTGCCAAGATGCTCGCCGACGTAAGCGACGTAATTGTCATAGCGATAGGCGATCATCCGCTCCGCTATCGTGCGGGGCGTGTGGTGCCTCAGGTCGGTCAGGATGCCGATCATCCGCTCCCCACAGATCAGGGCCTCATCAAGCGCCCTCCACGGGCGACCGGTCAGCGAGACCACATGCATATCCTGATAGGGAAGCAGCGCCGCGTGGGCCAGCATCTGGAGGGAGTGGAAGTGGGGGAAGAGAGTGATCTCCGCCCCGGGATGCAGCTCCATGATCCGCTGACCGATGCCATTGAATATCGGGTCACAGGAGGCCACCACCACCATATTCTCATACCTGCCATAGCTACGGATCTGATCATCTATCGGAGGGATGATGTCGATCCAGTCGTGCTCCGTCGGGAGGAAGGGGCGCATGATCTCGTGGTGCCGTCGCCCGCCGGAGAAGTGCCGGTGCGAGCGGATCACCTCCTGCACCTCCTCCGAGAGCCTCTGCTCCCGACTGTCGCTGATACCGATAAGGAAGATCTTCATACGTCTCTGCCGGGGCGTATCCCCGCCGCATCGTCATAGCTCAGGATCGCATTGCAGAGCGTGGCGGCGAGGTTGCTCCCGCCCTTGCGCCCCTCGATGATCAGCTTGGGGATCTCTCGGAAGGGCTTGATCATATGCTTCGACTCACAGACGTGGACAAAGCCCACCGGCGCGGCGATGATGCCTGCCGGCTCAGCCTTCCCCTGATGGATCAGGTCAGCGAGCTCCATCAGCGCCGTTGGGGCGTTGCCAAAGGCGAAGAGCGCCCGGGGATGATCCTTCACCGCTAGACGGATCCCCGCCTGCGTGCGGGTGAGCTTGCCGCCCGCCGTCATCTCTGCGATGCGAGGGTCGTGGAG
>NZ_CAKRLH010000073.1 GCF_934359325.1 uncultured Porphyromonas sp. | reverse complement strand
ACGAGACCATCGCTGATCAGCACGGTAAGGAGTGCCTTGCCCTCATCCTTGGAACCGCTCACGAAGACATAGTCGCCATCCAGAACCTGTTTGAGACCAAAGGCAATGTCCTTCGCCAGAGCAGATGGGATCGCTACGTCAGGTCGAATCACCTTCACGCCGTCGACCAGCTCGTAGTGCTCCCGCAGACGACTGATCAGGCTCCCCTTCTCACGCTCATAAGCCTGCTTCACCTCAGCAGAGAGGGTGTGATTCTCCTCCAGCACCTTCTTGATGGCGGAGATCAAGTTGCCACCGCCGAAGTAGCTCTTCACGCTCTCGATCGTATCCTCCAGCTCGTGTACATAGTCGAGAGCAGCGGGACCGGTAACGGCAAAGATACGGCGCACACCCGCTGCCACGGAGGTCTCCTGGGTGATGTGGAAGCTCCCCAGTACCCCGGTCGACGGGGCATGGCAGCCACCACAGAGCTCAATACTGTCTCCAAATTGCATCACCCGGACGTAGTCCCCGTATTTCTCTCCGAAGAGAGCGATGGCTCCCATCTCCTTTGCCTTAGAGATCGGTACGTCCCTATGCTCGATCCGCTGGTAGTCTGCTTGGATCGCCTCATTGACCATCCGCTCCACCTCTCGGATCTCCTCCTTCGTCATCTTCTCGAAGTGGGCAAAGTCGTACCTCAGTACACGATCGCTCACGAGGGAGCCCTTCTGCTCCGTTGTGTCCCCGAATAGTGTCCTCAGGGCATGGTCCAGCAGGTGGGTAGCAGTGTGATTGCGCTCGATGTTATACCTGCGCTCGCTGTCGATAGAGGCGAGGAAGTCCTGATGAGGATCGGTGGGCAACTTATCCACCAGAAGCATCGGCAGGTTATTCTCCTGGATCGTATCGAGGACCTTGATCCTCTCCTGATCCTCCTCGCCGATGAGAGTACCTGTGTCGCCCACCTGGCCGCCCATCTCAGCGTAGAAGGGCGTTGTCTCGAGCACCACCTGATAGCTCTTCTTCCCATTCTGCGTCACCTGGCGATACCGGACGATCCGAGTCTGCGCCTCGTGCATCTCATAGCCGACAAAGGTGGTCTCTGTCTCCTGATCTCCGATCCATTGCCAGTCGCCGGTCTCGGTGTGCTGAGCCTTACGGGCGCGCTCTTTCTGCTTCGCCATCTCGCTGTCGAAGCCCTTCAAGTCCGCCTCCATGCCCTGCTCCTCCAGGATCAGCTCCGTAAGGTCTGCCGGGAAGCCATAGGTGTCATAGAGCTCGAAGATGATCTCCCCGGACAGCTTTTTCTCCCCTTTCTTCTTGGACTCATCTATGTGAGACTGCAGCATCTCTATGCCGGTGGAGAGGGTCCTCAGGAAAGCACTCTCCTCCTGCTTTGTCACGCGAGTGATCAGCTCCTGCTGAGCCACCAGTTCGGTGTAGTGTCCGCCCATGCTCTCCACGAGGGTGGGGATAAGGCGGTACATAAAGGGCTCCTTGAGATTGAGGAAAGTGTAGCCATACCGTACCGCGCGCCGGAGGATTCGGCGGATAACGTAGCCCGCTCTCGTACTGGAGGGCAGCTGTCCGTCGGTAATGGCAAAGGCTATAGCTCTTATGTGGTCAGCGATCACGCGCATAGCTACGTCGGTCTTCTCCGACGAACCATAGGCCACGCCGGAGATCTCTGCGACCTTGCCGATGAGTGGTTGGAAGACATCAGTGTCGTAATTGGACTTCTTCCCCTGCATCGCCATGCAAAGGCGCTCCAGTCCCATACCGGTATCGATGACGTGGTGGGGCAGAGCCTCGAGGTGACCGTCTGCCATGCGATTGTACTGCATGAAGACGAGGTTCCAGATCTCGATCACCAGCGGGTCGTCCTGATTGACGAGGTCTCTGCCGGGTATGCAAGCTATCTCCTCCTCGCTCCTCAGGTCTATGTGAATCTCAGAGCAGGGACCGCAGGGACCGGTCTCTCCCATCTCCCAGAAGTTATCGTGCTTGTTACCATTGAGTATCCTCTCCTCCGGCAGCAGCTTTGCCCAGGCATCATATGCCTCCTGATCACGCTCCAGCCCCTCCTGAGGCGCTCCCTCAAAGATGGTAACATAGAGCCGATCCTTAGGCAGCCCGTATACCTCAGTCAGTAGCTCCCACGCCCACGGGATGATCTCCTCCTTGAAGTAATCTCCGAAGGACCAGTTCCCCAGCATCTCAAACATGGTATGGTGGTAGGTGTCGTGTCCTACGGCGGAGAGGTCATTGTGCTTACCGCTCACGCGCAGGCACTTCTGAGAGTCGGTTACCCGCGGGTACTTCCTCGGAGCATTCCCCAGGATGATGTCCTTGAATTGATTCATCCCCGCATTGGTAAACATTAGGGTCGGATCCCCCTGCAGAACCATAGGAGCGGAGGGAACAATATGATGTCCTCGCTCTGTAAAGAAGTCAAGGTACATCTGACGGATTTCATTAACCGTTTTCATTTCTGCAATAACTCACATAGTAATATGACCCCGCTCCCTCCCACTTGCGGAGTCATTCGTTTCTCTCTCACAAAGATACTAATGAAAAAAGAATTTACTCAGCCCCTAAACAAATGCGATAAGACTACACCTCCGGACTAATATCGGTATTAGTGATTACTATAGTCGGTATTAGTCGACACTAATACCGGTAATAGTGGATGCTAATACCGGTATTAGAAGGGGCTACTCATTACCTACTGATTACCAGACTGATGTGTGGGTGCTTTTTGTATCTGCTATGCGGGTATTTTCTACAGTCGTAATTGATTGATTTTTATGTGATTAGCGACACTTCACTTAGAGCGGCAATTTGTCACGAGAGTTCACCATGGTCAGCGATCCTTAGGAGGTCGCCAAAGACGCCGAGCGCAGTCACTTCCGCGCCTGCTCCTGCCCCGCGGATGACAAAGGGGAGATCGCCATAGCTCTCGGTGTAGATCTCGAAGCAGGAGTCCGCACCACTGACTGAGCCGAGGGCGCTATCGGCGGGAAGACTTCTGAGACCGCAGGAGAGCCGGGCGGCATCGGTGCCGTCCCCGATGGTCAGCTCCCCGACATATCTCAGCACTTCCCCCTGCGAGGTCTTAGATAGGCTCTCGAAGTAGGCCTGAGCCTCATCCAGTCGCTCCATGAAGTGCTCAGCTGAGCAGTCCCTGAGGGTCTCTGGGACTAAGTCCTCCACCTCTATGTCCGACATCTCTGCCGATATGCCCACCTCGCGGGCAAGGATGAGCAGCTTCCGCGCCACGTCGAGACCATTGAGGTCCTGCCTTGGGTCCGGCTCTGAGTAGCCGAGACGGGCGGCGGAGCGGATCGCCTCCGCGTAGGAGGTGCGGTCGCCGAGGGAGGAGAGGATATACCCGAGCGTGCCGCTGAAGAGCCCCCTAATGCGGGTGATGCGATCTCCGGAGAGGTGGAGTAGACGGAGGTTGTCGATCAGGGGCAGTCCGGCTCCCACATTGGTCTCATACCTATAGGTTCGACGATGGTCCCTCAGGATCTCACGGAGTCGGAGGTAGTCAGGGTAGGGACCGGTGTTGAAGATCTTATTGGAAGAGACGAGGTCGTAGCCCTGCTCAGCGAGCTCGCAGTAGCGGGCGGCAATGGCAGGCGAGGCGGTGTTGTCGATGACGACCACATTCTCAAGGTAGTTCTCCTCCGCATAGCGGATGATCTCGCGGATCGGGTCCTCGGAAGCTGGGGCGGCTGCCTTTCGCTCCCTCCAGTCGGTACCGATACCCTCCTGGTCGAGGAGCAGCTGACGGCTGCTGGCGATGGCGAAGAGGCGGAGGTCGACCGCCTTGTCGGATAGGATCCGCGCCCGCTCCTCAGTCACTCGGTCGAGGAATGCACCACCCACTGTACCGTGACCGATACAGGCGACATGGATCCGCTTAGCGTGTGCAAACATTTCCCCGTGGATCACATTGAGCGCCTTCGGTACCTCTTCGTCACGCACGAGGAGGAAGAGCGTGTCGCCGGTGACGGCGTTATTGACCAATAGGGGCGTGATGCCGTTTCGGATTAGGGCAGAGTAGGGGTGATCAAAGCCGGAGAGGCTTACCCCAATGAGGGCAATGACGGAGAGTCCCTTCGTCGCCTCGATCGTGGGACGGTGTATGTCTCGGTCAAACTCACGCCTCAGTGCTGCCACGGCGTGGTCAGCCTCGCTCTCCGCCACTACGAAACCGACACCGCGCTCCGTCGATCCCTGGGAGATGATCCCGGTGCTGATACCCTCGTCCCGGAGGACGGAGAAAATCCTGGCGTCGAAGCCGGGTAACCCCTTCATCTCGTGCCGCTCGAAGTGGATCAGAGCTTTGCCGGAGAGGGCGGCGATGGCTCTTGCCTGCTGAGAGGAGGGGAGGAGATGGACGAGTGTCCCCTCCTGGCGGCATCCCTCGGGGCTGAAGGAGTCGAGTATGCGGAGAGGGATCTGCTTGGCAGCAAGTGGATCGATCGTCTTGTAGTGCAGGATCTCTGCGCCCAGCTGGGAGAGTTCGGCCGCCTCAGTGTAGGAGAGCTCAGGGATCTTATGCGCAGATAGGACGATGCCTGGGTGAGCGGAGTAGATACCATCGATATTGCTGTAGTTGTCAAGCTGCGTTGCATCAAGGAAGTTAGCGAGGAGGGCAGCGGTGTAGTTGCTTCCGTTTCTTCCGAGGGTGGTCCGCGTACCGTTCTCGCTTCGGGCGATGAAGCCGGTCACGATCGGGAGGGTGCCGGCGGGGAGGTGAGCGAAGTAGCTGCGAGTCTTTTCCTCCGACTCCTTGAGCTCTACACTCGCCTCTCCGTAGGAGCTGTCGGTGACGATGAGGTCGCCGGCATCGATCGGTAGGGCGTGAGGCAGGAGCCGGGCGATGTGGTGGGCGGAGAAGAGCTCGCCAAAGGAGAGCACCTCATCCAGCGTCTTAGCACTGCACTCTCGCAGGAGCTCAATCCCCTCGAGGAGTCGGGTAAGTCGATCTGACAGTCCTTCTGTTCCCTCCCCCTGGTCGGCGAGGAGTCGGCGGTAGCTCTCCCGCCAGGGCTCCCCGGCCTCGGTGAGGTGAGCCAACTCGAGGAGTCTGTCTGTCGTCTTGCCACGTGCGGAGACGACCACTAAGGGTGGGGTGTCGTCACTTGCGACAACGTCTTGGATGATCCTGAGGGAGAGACGGAGGGGCTCTCCATTAGCGAGGGACTTGCCCCCAAACTTTAGCACACGCATATATACAAATGTCTTATGGTTTAAGGAAAGAATGGACTCATGATCCTGCAGAGCTGGTCATACTCGATGAGGAAAGCGTCGTGACCATGGTCGGAGACAATGGTGTGGAGCTCCGCACGCTCTTTGCCGGAGCACCTGAGTCGCTCAATGGTCTCACGGGCGATGAAGTAGGGGAAGAGGCGGTCGCTGTCAATGGCAACAAGGTGGATGTCGGAGGCGATCCGTGTCAGCTCTTTCTCACTCTCCGCCGCGTGGATCGTGGACGTAAGAAAGGTCATCACCCGGTAGGCGCTTAGGCTGAAGCGTCCCTCCAGCGTGCGACCGTGGTAGTCAAGCCAGTCAAGAACTCTTGGCAGTCCGCTATCTGTCGTTTTCCCCTCAAAGCGACCAATAAGAGACTCCGGCGTGCGGTAGGTGAGCATGGCGTGGACCCGCGCGTCGTGGATCGGGCGGTCGGAGTGATCCAGTATCAGTCTCTGTACCTCAGTCTGGGCAAGGAGCCAGTCGGAGGCCTTGTAGTCCGTGGCTATGGGGAAGAGGTGCTCCGCCAGCGTCGGCTCGAGGGCGGCAATCTGCCAGGCAATGCCTCCACCGAGACTGGGTCCGATGAGGGCGTAGAGGTGATCGACACGGAGCTCCCTCAGCACGAGCAGCCAGAGGCGAGCCACGTCCATTACACTGAGTAGGGATGGGTCGTCCAGTGGCGCAGAGCCGGCATACTCATTTCCCGGGATGTCGATCGAGAGAATGGTGTAGCGGGTCGTGTCGATCGTCTGCCCCGGACCGATGAGCTTTGCCCACCAACCCTCAGGACCGGCGACGGCAGAGTTGCCGGTGAGGGCGTGACAGACGAGGACAATCGGTGCGGTACCGAGTGCGGGACCTGCCACCTGGTAGGTGAGTGTGGGTGAGGGGATACTCTCCCCTCGCCAGTTCGTGAAGTCCGAGAGCGTTACTTGTCCGAGCATGGCTGGTCGAGTGCGTATTGGAGATCTGCTTTCAGGTCCTCGATGCTCTCCAGACCGATAGAGAGACGTATGAGATCATCTGAGATACCGGCCTGGCGGAGCTCCTCTTCGGTCATCTGGCTGTGGGTGGTGCCGGCGGGATGGGTGATGAGTGACTTGCTGTCACCGAGATTAGCAACGAGGGTAAAGAGCTGTGTGCTCTCAGTTACCTTACGAGCCGCATGATAACCACCCTTGGGTGCAAAGGTGAGGATCCCACCGCCAAAGCCACCGAGCAAAGTCCGGCAGAGGTCGCTCTGATCGTGAGAGGGTAGGGTGGGGTAGCGAACCCAGGCGACCTTTGGATTTGCCTCCAGCCACTCAGCCAGCTCACGGGTACGGTCGCTGATGGCGTGCGCCCTCAGGTCGAGTGTCTCCAGCCCCTTGATCATCTCGTAGGCGTTGAGGGGGCTGAGCCCGGTGCCGAGGTCCCTGAGACCGATGGCGCGGAGTGCCGTGATGAGTGCCTGCGAGCCGAAGGTCTCCGTGAAGGAGATGTTGTTGTATGTGGGGCAGGGCTCCGAGAGCTCGGGGAAGCGCCCTCCACCCCAGTCATATCGACCGGAGTCGATGATAGCCCCTCCGAGGGTCGTGCCGTTGCCGCAGACAATCTTGGTGAGAGCAGATGTGAGAACGTCGGCCCCCTCACTAATGGCATGGCTGATCCCCTCAGTGAGGGTAATGTCTGCCACGAGAGGCAGGCCGTGGCGATGAGCTATATCGGATACCTCGGGGATATTGGTGATTGTGAGCCGTGGGTTGCTGAGCGTCTCGCAGAAGACCAGCTTGGTCTTGTCGGTGATGGCAGCCTCCACTTCTTCTGCATTATTGATGTCTACAAAGGTAGTGGTGATGCCGAAGCGGGGTAGGGTCGATTCAAGAAGATTGAAGGTTCCACCGTAGATGCTATTGGAGGCGACGACGTGGTCTCCGGACCGGAGCAGGGTGAGGAAGAGTGTGCTGTGGGCGCTCTGTCCTGTCGCGGTGACCACGGCACCGACCCCCCCCTCATATGCGGCGAGTCGCTTCTCGAGGACGTCCACAGTGGGACTGCCGAGTCGGGAGTAGAGGAACCCCTCCTTGCGGAGTGCAAAGATGTCGATCGCTTCCTGTGAGTCGGCGAAGGCGTATGCGGTCGAGGCTACCAGCGGAACGGACACCGCATGGTGACCGGTAGCAAGAGGATCGTAGCCATAGTGGAGTGCAATGGTCTCAGGAGAGTACTTAAGCTGGGATGAGTGTGACATAATGGGAGTGTGTAGTGTATGTGATGATAAAAGTGAAGCGAAACCAATCTGAGCTTCTGGCTCGTCGGTTTCGCTTCGTGTGCATGAATGTTATTTTGTCTTTCGAAACAGTTACGAGATCAAGTGTGGACACGATAGAGCCGACGAGTGTACGCTGTACATTCGCATCATCATCTGCGGCAGCATGCTGCAGAGGGATATGTAGCTCTTTTGTCTCATAATGTTTATTTGAACAGTGTTGCAAAGGTACGAAAATACATTTAAGTAGAAAATGTATTTGATGATTGTTCTATTTACGGAATAAATACTGTGTTGTAGAACCGTTTCTCAGAATAAGATTATAGCATCGCAAGCAGTGAAAATCAGGTCGACAGGTAGAGAAAAATGAGTTACCTTTGGGTGCTGGATAATATAACTCACGAAATAACACCCTATGTTTACCTCCATA
>NZ_CAKRLH010000072.1 GCF_934359325.1 uncultured Porphyromonas sp. | reverse complement strand
ATATACAAGGAGACAGCTCCCGACAAGGAAGGGAATGACCTGCGCCACGGCATCTATCTGCCGATCGGTCTCTGGTACGACCTCTTCACAGGAGAGTCCTACGAGGGCGGACGGGTGATCAATTGCTTCGATGCTCCTCTCTGGAAGCTCCCTGTCTTCGTCAAGGCGGGAGCTATACTTCCATACACTCATCCCTTCAATCAGATAAGCGAGATCCCAAGGGACTTCCGAGGCTACGCGCTCTATGGAGGAGCAGACGGCTCTTTCGTAGAATACGATGACGATGGTCGCACGGTAGCATACATGGAGGGGGTATCGACCCGAACACCACTGTCTATGGAGATGAGCGGAGACCGGCTCACCTTCGACATCGGTCGCACAGAGGGGAGTTATGATGGCTTCGAGCCTTACAAGACGACGGAGATCCGACTGAGCGTTTCGCAAAAGCCCTCTGCCATCTCTGCCTCTGTAAGCGGTAGACCGATGACCCTGCGGGAGGTGACGGATCGTAAGGAGTACGAGGAGGCCACGGGAGGGGTCTTCATCTACGAGGAGTCGCCGGAGCTCAATCGCTACAGCACCGAAGGAACCGAAGCCTCGCAGATTAGCATCAAGGGGAATCCGATCCTGCTTGTCAAGCTGGGTAAGGTCGATACCTCATCTGAGCCGATCCGAATGACTGTCGACGGCTACACACTCACTCAGCCCAACCACTTATACCACCATACCGGACCACTACAGGCTCCCACTCTCTCTCCGGACGAGAGCGAGGTAGAGGCCTACACCATTACCCCGCACTGGAGTGCTGTGGACGGAGCGGACTTCTACGAGATAGAGCTGGGGTCGATGCTTTACTCCACGATCCTTGGGGAGCACTTCACTCTCGAGGAGCTGGAGCCGGAGACAGAGTACACCCTGCGACTGAGAGCTGTCAATAGCGACGGCGCATCAGACTGGTCACTGCTGACACTCCGTACCTCCAAGGATCCGTATGAGAACGCGATCAGGAACATCGCCGCCACCACTTCCGTCCCCAATCAGTCCGGACAGTCTATCTCCAAGCTCTTCGACGGAGACAAGTCCACTACCTGGCATACCGAGTGGGGCAAGGAGGCAACACCATTTGACCTTATCATAGACCTCAGAGGTGTTGCACGTCTCGACTCTCTGGAGTACTACCCGAGACCAGATGCCGGCAATGGTACACTTCTCGAGGGAACCATCGCCTACTCGGAGGACCGGAAGAGCTGGTCGAAGGAGCAGCCCTTCAGCTGGACCCGCGATGGGTCGATGAAGACCCTCACCTTCGCTGATAATCCACAGGCTCGCTACCTCCGTCTCCACATCACAGAGGGGGTGGGCAAGTATGGATCCGGTCAGGAAATGTACATCTACAAGGTGCCGGGAAGTACCCTGCAGCTACAGGGCGACATCAATCGCGATGGTAAGATCGACGAGAACGACTTCACCTCCTATATGAATTATGTGGGTCTGAGAGCCAAGGATGCCGACTTTGGATACATCTCCATAGGAGATATCAATAAGAATGGACTCATCGACGCCTACGACATCTCTACTGTCGGGACCATCCTTGATGGCGGAGTCTACCCGTCAAGCAAAGTGGTGAGCGGGCGAGTAACGCTCTCAACGGACAAGACGACCTTTAGCGAGGACGAGGAGATCAAGATCCTCGTCTCCGGTAGCGACCTGAAGGAGGTCAATGCACTAAGTATAGCTATCCCCTACGATGCAACGCTGGTCCGCTATGTCGGTATGCGGCTCATCGGCATGAAGGATCTGGTCAATCTCTCTTACGACCGACTCCACAGCGATGGGTCTAAGGAGTTCCTCCCCACCTTTGTCAATAGAGGGAATAACTTCCTCCTCGAGGATGGTGAACTCTTTGAGATCACCTTCCACACCCTTAAGGCTGGTAACTGGACGCCAAAGGCAGTGGATGGAATGCTCGTGGATCGGAACCTCAATAGCATTGATGCGCTATCTGACGCAGAGTGACCGAGAAGATACTGCAATACTGCTGGAGCAATCGTCTCTTCGATGACCTCACCGTCCGAGGGCAGAGGGTCGACGTGGAGAGTGTCGGAGTGCAAAACAGCTCCGATGGTCCCGACTTCACGATGGCACGCATACGTCTGGGCGACATCCTCTGGGTGGGAAGTGTGGAGCTGCACCTACGTGCCTCCGACTGGTACGCTCACGGTCACGACACAGACCCTCGCTATACCGACCTCATACTCCACGTAGTGCTGGAGGATGACCGAGAGGTGCACGACCTGAGAGGTGAGACAGTGCCCTGCGGGGTGCTGCGACTCAGTAAGGAGGCAGTGGAGCGAGTAACCGACCTGGAGGTGAGTCGACGATCCCTCAGATGCACACCTGAGATCACCGAGATAAGCATAGCTGAGATCAGGAGCTGCTTCCGCCCGCTCATCCATGAGCGGATGCATAATAGAGTAGAGCGAATGGCGGCAGGACCGGTCGACGAAGGCGGAGTCAATGCCTTCCTCTTCCACTCCATCATGCGCTACCTCGGCTGTCACCGCAACAACGACCCCATGGAGGAGACTGCCCGAAGCATCCCCTACAGAGCCCTCAAGCGTCACGCCTCTGATCCGATGGCATTGGAGGCAATACTGTTAGGCCAGGCAGGACTTCTTCAGACGACCGCACCCCGCGACGAGTATGAGACGCAGCTAACTAAGGAGTACCTCTTTTACCGCTCTGCTTTTGATCTCAAACCAATAGAGGAGGGGAAGTTTCGTAAGCTGAGACTGCGTCCTGCCGCCTATCCGACCCGCATGCTCTCTGTGGCGGCTCAGATCTTCCACCACGAGGATGAACTAATGGGTGCCATCACCACGAGGGACTGGGAGAGGCTGGACCGGATATTACGAGTAGCTCCCACCCCCTACTGGCAGTCTCACCTTGACTTCGGTCAGCCGTCAGCCCGCAAGATAGGAGCAATAGGCGACAGCCTGATCCAGATCTTGATGATCAATGCCGTCATCCCCACCGTCTATTACTATGCAGAGTGGAGCGGCTCACATGCGGGTAAGGAGGCGGCACTGGATCGCCTGCGAGAGCTCCCTCCCGAGCGAAACAGCTATATCGACCTCTTCCGTCAGTACGGGATCACCGCCACTAACGCCCTCGACACCCAGTGTATGCTGGAGCTCTACACCAACCACTGTATCCCCTATCACTGCCTCAGTTGTCCGATGGCAGTCCGACTCTTTGAGTTGCTCCGTTCTCTGCCGCAGAGTAACTGATCAGCACAGCCTAAAATACAAAAAGCAACCCCACCGCATCTGCAGTGGGGTCGCTTCGTCAGTTGTCCCATAAGGACTCGAACCTTAAATTCAAGAGCCAGAATCTTGCGTGTTGCCAATTACACCATGGGACATTGTGTCTCTCTTTGACGATGCAAAGGTAAGACTATATACCGACTTATCCAATAGCTGTAAGTAAATCACCTCGAAGTTGAACCTAGGCCCCTTTTTCAGCACCTCCTTTTTCTTGCGGAATTAAGGAGAAACCATCGCCCTGTACACAGCCAGTGCTGGTGCGCCAGAAGCACGGCAGGCAGGGAATTGGCTACGCAGGACTGACGCATCTGAGCTTTACCTCGCCCGCCCGGTCCCGCAGGGGCTTACCAGCCGGTCCCTCTCCCCGGACACCCCGCCCCTGTCCGATGCCACACTCATCCCCTATGCCGGCGGGAGGCGGATCCTGTCAGGGATCCCCGGCGCCGGGGAGTACCGTATCGAGCTGGATAGGGTTCGATGAATTCTAAACCCGGGTTTAGTGATCACTAAACCCGGTAATAGTGATGACTAATACCGGGTTTAGTCCGAGGGCTGACTCACTTGAGTTTTACAGCGCCCGCCGGATCCCGTAGGGACGGAGCCCCAGGGGGATCGGTGCCTTTTAGTCCAAGGAAACCTTGGGCAAATCCAAAAATCGTCAGCCCTGATTGGCAATGGTAGCATGTGGAAACTTAGGTCAATAATCGTTACCTTTGGGCATCACCACCTGATCACTTCATCACAACTCAAAAGCAATGAAAGGTAAAACTCCTCACCGCAGATCTTCTCTGGGACTATCCGTAGCCTTAGCGGCGCTAATGGTCCTAGGATACTCTTGTACTCACAGAGACACAGGCGAGACCTTTCCTCAGGCCGACGGACTGAGATACAAGGCTACCTTTGAGTCCGGTCTCTCCAAGTGGCAGATTCATGATCAGATGGGGGTGAACTCCTTCATTAAGGGGACTATAGTATACGACAATGTCCTATACTCGGCTCTGACTAAGGATGGAGTATTCGGCTCTGTCACCCCGATACAGGCATCGCACGCCATGCAGGAGGAGATCATTGCGTACTACCCATATAATTCGGCTGTGTCAGTGGGGGTGATCCCCATGAGCTATACCTCACAGAGGGAGGGCATAGCACCGGACTACTTCTTCGGGCGTCTCGCCAGTACGCCATCCGGAGGTGGAGACTACCCAACGATCTCACTCCATCGTATCAATGCCCTCATACAGATAGTGATCACTGCTTCTCCTGACTTTGGGGATCTATCGCACCTGCAGGTCGAGATGGCCG
Organism: uncultured Porphyromonas sp.; assembly: GCF_934359325.1. Lineage (GTDB taxonomy): Bacteria > Bacteroidota > Bacteroidia > Bacteroidales > Porphyromonadaceae > Porphyromonas_A. The sequence goes on along the minus strand of NZ_CAKRLH010000072.1, from coordinate 3,318 downwards.
ATGTGCCCCTCTCCGGCTGCTTTGACATAAAGTCCGGCCGCTTCTCCTCAAGGGGAGCCGTTGGAGCTCTTCCCCTTGCGGTCACCGGCAGACGCGGATCTGCCGTAGCAGCGGCCGTGGTTATACCGGGCGTAGACTACGGAGAGACGGCTGTAACATTTACCTACAACGGTCGCTCTGTAGAGTGGAGACCATCTCCCTATGAAGGTAAGATGGGCGAGATGGTCACATACCATCTGATGCTCTCCGGCTCCGGAAGCGGAATCTATGTGACAGAGACCAAGGGTCCGGGAGAGCTGCCCACAGAGGCACCAGAGGGTCCTATTGTCCTTACTCCGGACGGGCTGATCGGAGAGCGTTACGACCCCTATGATCCTAAGTATGGGGCAAAGCCGGTGGATCCGACGGCAGGGATAGACCCTACTCAGCCCTCTTCCACCCAGCCCTCTGTCAATGACAGGGAAGATGTCCCGATAAGTCCGAGCGCCGGCGTCGACCCTCTTGACCCGGCAGATATGGATCCCTCGATCAAGGGAGACGAGACTCCGTCTGAGGGTGTTCCGATTGACCCAAGTACCGGAGAGGTGATTCCCCTCAATCCCGGAGGAGACTTTACCGTAAAGGATCAGGAGGATGTGCCGATCGATCCCTCCACTCCGGGTATCGACCCCTCTGACCCGGACGAGCCCACACCGGACGTGGATCCCAATGACCCTCTGGGCAACGTCCGACCCGGAGTGGTGGCTCAGTACCGGGAGGAGGCTGTCGTCCGTGATGCGAACCTACTGGATCACGCCATCTTTGTCCGTCATATGGCACCGGACTCGTGGTTTGCCGATGGTGGTAGCGGCACGAGACGAAATTACTCCATCCTCTTCGACAAAAAGAATCACAGCCCCAGATACGTCGCCTTCCCGATGTATTCCGGTGTACTGGGAAGCGCGAAGCGGACTAATCAATGGGACTTCGATCCTGATCTATCGACCTCTGTCCAGCCGGATCTCAATAAGTCTTATCTCGGCAATTGGGACAGAGGACATATGCTTCCGAGCAGCTCCAGGACAGCATCCAGGAGGCTCAATGCGACCACCTTCTACTACTCCAATATGCTTCCTCAGAATCATGATCAGAATGGAAGGCAGTGGCAACAGCTGGAGAATAAGGAGCGCGCCTGGGCTCAGCAGGTCTCCAAGTACGACACCCTGTACGTCGTCTGCGGTCCCGTGTATAGCAAGGAGCCGCTACAGATGACCAAGGATCGCGCGGGGAAGCAAATCCCCGTACCGGATGCCACGTACAAGGTCTTCTTGAGACAGGAGAAGTCTACAGGAAACTGGCACAGCATCGGCTTTATTATGCCCAATAGATCCCTCTCGGGGACAAAGTACAGCGCTTACGCCGTGCCGGTGTCAGAGGTGGAGCGTCAGACGGGACTCCAGTTCTTTACCCACCTCCCCAAGGATAAGGCGGTGGGCATTAAGTCACAGAATGATCCCTCGCACTGGCGTTAGTTATAGAAGTCACGACAAGTAGTAACGAATACACTATGATACATCACTCGACTCTGCGTACGCTCATAGTAGCGGTATGCGCAATCACACTGGGACTCTCCTCCTGCTGTAGAGGACCGGAGCAGTGCTCCGCAAGCTGCACGCCCGATGACCCCGAGGATCCATACGTCCTGAGAGCCGGAAACCTGAGGGTCGTCGGGATCCTCAGAGACTACGATCCCTCCTCAGGTATGATCAGTCTGAGCTGGCGAGATCGTGATGCCATCGGTATCACAGCCATCTCAGGCGGAGTTTCGCTAGCCACAAATGTCAAGTACACGACCATGCACTCCCTCGGCAATCACTTCGTTGCTGCCACCCGGGGCATTCGACTCGGAAAGGGCGAGAGCTGTGACCTGATTGCCTACTACCCCTACAGCGAAGCACTGCAGGAGGGTAATCTCCTGCCGGTGTCGACGACTTCGCCGCTCTATCTCTCTCGTGTCCGATCCGGCGTGACTCCGGATGCGGACGCTGTGCTGGAGTTCCACCCCGTGTATTCTCCACTGCTGATCCGGCTCTCCGGGGTTGATCTGAGAGGAGGAAGGCTTGAGCTTCAGGGAGTAGCCAAGTCGGGGAAGGTGAATGTAACGGACGGCACGATGGTCATCAGCGAGGAGAAGGGGGTCATTAACGCTCCACTCTCAGTGTCTGGAGACAATTCCGGATCCGCTTCCCTACGTCTTGTTCCGGGGCAAAACCTCAAGGGGATGACCCTGCGGATCGTCACATCTCAGTATGTTTTCTCTTACCTCATTACACAAAACATAGAGCTGAAGAGCGGTGAACCCAATATCATCGAGCTGAAGCTGAAAGGCGATGACGGCACTGTCTCGGGCACAGTCACTACACCGGACGGGACGATCCTCGCTCCGGAGGATGTGGTCATCGATGCCGGTACTATTCATGTCGACTGAATACCTTAGCTCCGTCAATAAGTGAATCAAAAATATATGTTTAGACGAAAATTAGCAGCGGGACTCTATATTATGCTGGCACTTGCCGGCATATCCCTTGCCTCTGCTCAAGAAACGGCGACCGAGCCGGTGGTCATCGGACGTATCGTGGATGCCGAGGGGGGAGATCCTGTCGCAGGCGTACGAGTCCACCTTGAGCAAAGCGGTCTGTCGTGGATCACCGCGTCGGATGGACGATTTAGGTTTGTCGTCCCCGCCCCTGGTACAGATCGGCTGACATTGTCGGGTCATGAGATTACTACTCGGAGTCTCGACGTGAGCATTTCCCCTCACGGGGTAACCGATCTCGGGGATCTCATCGTATCGGTCACGATTATGGAGGCTGACCAGTCCCTCGTGGGCGTCGTCGATGCCTTAGAGCTGGGAGAGTCGGGTAATGATCAGACGATCAGCCCGACCGTCATCCTCTCCAATGATATTTTCCTGAAGAAAGCCGGATTCAACTTCTCCCAATTCCGTTACCGCACTCGCGGTTACGACAGTCGCTACGAGCAACGGTACATCAATGGCGTGGCATTCAACGATCTCGTCCGCGGGGTCTTCAACTACTCCTCTATCGGTGCGATCAATGACCTGACAAAGAATGGTAATGCGATCAATTACGTGGGGGCATCGGACTTCTCTTTCGGCGACCTGGGTGGCTCACAGAACATCAATATGCGGCCATCTGGCTACAGTCGCGGCGGGAAGCTGACGCTCTCAGGGACGAATCGGAACTACTACGCCCGCACAATGATCAGCTACAATACCGGTCTGATGGATAATGGCTGGGCATTTACCGGACTCCTTGG
>NZ_CAKRLH010000071.1 GCF_934359325.1 uncultured Porphyromonas sp. | reverse complement strand
GGTGATTGTAATTGTCTTGTCTGAGACAAATGTATGGAAAAAAGAGTCGGACTAATCAAGAAAAATGGAGGTTTTGGAATACTAAATTTTCACATTAACCCAGCGGGTGACAAAAAACAACCGGTCAAAGTCATTGTACACAGCTAATAACCAGAACATTATCGGAATAGAGCGAACCGGATAGTCCTATGAGACAGCGTCTCACAGACGGAGCCAAAGCCCCCCTAATTGCTTACTGCACTTAGCACATCCGGAAGGTGCTGCCGGAGTGATCCGATACGGGCAAAATCTAAACCCGGTATTAGTGATCACTAAACCCGGTATTAGTGCGCACTAATATCGGGTTTAGTCATCAGCCGATCCGGAGGTGCTTGTTTTGATGGGAATAAAGAGTACTTTTGTATGCCAATCTATTGTTAATCATTGGAAATACTTTCTAATCATTTTACTTCATCATGGAAGTACGAGTAAGTCGCATTATTGCAGAATACTACGACTACACACGACGTGAGGCTGAGGACTATATCCGTCAGGGGCGCGTCACTGTCAATGGACAGAAGATCCAGATCGGCGACAAGGCCGGCTCGGGAGACATCGTCGCTCTGGATGACGTCTCGATCCCGCTCAAGGGAATCCTCCGCAGGCTGGAGCGCCAGGAGCTGGGACGCAGCGAAGCCGGCAAGGGGAAGCAGTTTCGGCAGGAGGATGAGCGCTACGAGGATCCGAAGAGTCGCGAGCTGCGTAAGGGACGGAAGAAGCACCGTCGTACTCGATCCAAGGCGGATGAGTACGAGGAGGACATCTACGACGACTAAGTCAGGGTCACACCTTAATACTATATGGTCATGAGAGCGAAGAGGCTTGGGATGAGGAGCGCAGTGCTGGTACTCCTGCTGATGGGATCCCTCTCCTGCAGCGGCAGCAAAGACCAGAGGGAGGAGAAGGGATGGGAGGAGGCGACGACCGCTCCCCTGACGATGGAGGAGAGCCTTCCGCCGGTCGCCGAGCCGGAGGAGGAGCCCTGTACCTATGCGACCTACAAGTCAAATAACGCCCTCCTCGCAAGCAGCGATGCGCCCTGCAATCAGGGGGTGGAGCCGCTGAGTACCTTCCTCGTAAGCTTCCGCAGGGATGCCGGCGTGGTCCGATCACGCACCCTGCTGCCGAGCGGGATCACCCCGCCCCACGTGGCTGAGGATCCCTTCCGGATCATCACCCCTGACAGCACCGGCTACTTCGCCTCATGGATCATCATCGAGCGGGACACTGCATCCTTCTGCACCGGATACCTCGACTCGGACATCCTGGAGCAGTACACCTTCGCCCGGGAGTCCCCGGACGACAAGTGGTACCTCATCGATTACTACAACGCCGCCACGCAGGACAATATCAGCGAGTACGCCGACTGAGAGGTCTCTCCGGCGGGCAATGTGCCGGAGAGTATGTGATAGATTTTGCCTAACTTTGTCGCTGATCATCATCAGGCAAATGCTATGGGCAAAGTAATAGCTATATCCAATCAGAAGGGCGGTGTCGGCAAGACCACGACGGCGATGAACCTCTCTGCGGCAATGGTCGCTCTGGGGTGCCACGTGCTCCTTATCGATGCGGACCCTCAGGCCAATGCCACCAGCGGTCTCGGCGCTCAGGCCAAGTCCGCCGAGCTCTCTACCTACGGCTGCATCCTCGGAGACACAGACCCGAGGAAGTGCCTGATCCCCTCCTCTGTGGAGGGACTGGAGATCCTGCCATCACACACCGACCTCGCAGGCGCGGAGGTGGAGCTAGTCAACGTCCCGCAGAGGGAGTACGTCCTCAGGCGGATCACGGAGCTGCTGAAGCCGGACTTCGACTTCATCCTCATCGACTGTGCGCCCTCCCTTGGGCTCATCACGATTGCCGCCCTCGCCGCCGCCGACTCGGTCATCATCCCCGTACAGTGCGAGTACTTCGCCCTCGAGGGCATCAGCAAGCTCCTCAGTACCCTGCGCATCGTCAAGGAGCGGCTCAATCCCCCCATCGACATAGAGGGCTTCCTCATGACCATGTATGACAGCCGGACGAAGCTCTCCACGCAGGTCTACAAGGACGTCAAGAAGCACTTCAAGGACCTCGTCTTCGACACGGTCATCAATCGCAATGTCCGCATAAGCGAGGCACCGAGCTTCGGGAAGAGCGTCCTCGACTTTGACCTCTCCTCCAAGGGTAGCCAGAACTACCTCGAGCTGGCTCACGAGGTGATGGAGAATAATCACATCCAGATCCGCCGAACCATCTCATGAGTACGAACAATAGAAACAGCGCCTCCCTCGGACGAGGACTCGACGCCCTCTTCCCGAACGACTTCGTCAATATCAAGAAGGTGGAGACCGGAGGATCCTCCTCCATCTCCGAGCTGCCTCTCGATGCCATTTACCCCAATCCGGATCAGCCGCGTGCAGACTTCGATGCCGAGACGCTCGAGGAGCTTGCCTCGTCGATCAAGCACATCGGGCTGGTACAGCCGATCACCGTCCGAGAGGATGGCAAGGGCGAGGGGAAGTACATCATCATCAGCGGCGAGCGGCGCTATCGAGCTGCCCGACTGATAGAGCTGGAGACGATCCCCGCCTACATCCGCACCGTGGATGACGACCAGGTGGTGGAGATGGCGCTGATCGAGAATATCCAGCGCGAGGATCTCAATGCGATAGAGATCGCTCTCACATTCAGCAAGCTGATCGATGCCGACGGGCTGACGCAGGAGGAGCTGGCGACACGAGTGGGGAAGAAGCGCGCCACAGTAGCCAATTACCTCCGCCTCCTCAAGCTCCCAGCACAGATCCAGCTGGGACTGAAGAATAGGAAGCTCTCTATGGGACACGCCCGCGCCCTACTCAGCATCGAGGACACGGAACTGCAACTGGCACTCTACAAGCAGATCCTCACCGACGACCTCTCCGTCCGAGACGTGGAGCAGATGGCGCGCGAGTACAGCACCGCCGAGCCGAGCAGTAAGGCTAAGTCGCAGGAGGCTCGTCAGGCAGCCAAGGAGCGCCTGGCACAGTACCGCAGCACCACAGACCAGATCTCGAGGAGCCTCGGGACAAAGGTGAAGATGAGCTGCAACGCCTCCGGCAAGGGTCGGATCACGATCCCCTTTGCCAGCGATGAGCAGCTGCAGGAGATCCTCTCCATGCTGAGCAAGCTGTAGTGTATGTGCCGATCGAGTAGTCAACTACTGCCCATTCTCCTTCTCCTGGTCCTGAGCCTGGGGACGGGCTTGGCATACGGTAGCGAGGCGGTCGGCTGCGATACCATCCCCACGACACCCCTTCAGCAAGACACCACCATCCTCACGCCCGCCAAGGCTGACGCCCTGGCAGCGCAGCAGGACAGCGCCCGGCTGATACCAACGGAGGTGCCCACGAAGCCTGGGGCGCAGAAGACCTTCTCCCCCAGTCCCCGCGCCGCCGTCCTCTGGGCGATCATCCCCGGGGGTGGACAGGTCTATAATAGGAAGTACTGGAAGGTCCCTATCATCATCGGTGGCATGACCGCCCTCTACTACGCCATCTCGTGGAATAACAATAACCTCGTCGAGTACGCCAAGGCCTACAGCGACATCAAGAGCGACGACCCGATGACCAACGACTCGTGGATCGCCTTTGTCCCTGCAGGAGCCGACCCCAATAGCTACAGAACAAACGGCTCCTTCCAAGAGACTCTTCGCCACGGACGAGACTTCTACAGGCGCAATCGCGACCTCTCCATCATTGTCTCCGTAGGTGTCTATGCCCTCTCCATCATTGATGCCTATGTCGATGCGGAGCTGGCACACTTCGACATCTCCCCGGAGCTAACGCTTCGGGCGACTCCCACCTACATTCCCTCGACCACTTTCCCCTCGTCGGGCGGTCCTGCCGTCCAGGTCGCACTATCTTTTTGACCTCTACTATGAGCCGCCCTATCCCACTCCTTCTACTCCTCCTACTGATGGCGCTTGCCATGCCTCGGGCATTCGGTCAGAGCGAGGGCGAGGAGCCCGACCTGGGGCGCCTGCCGGAGAGCTTCGACATGGCCCTCGACTCGCTCCTCAACGCTCGGTACAAGGAGTACTACTCCCTCAGCAAGCCGCACCGACAGGCGAGCAAGAGGGAGCTGGAGAGCAAGGATCAGCTCTACCGCGACCGACTGGCGCAGATGGAGAGCGCCATACCGCTCACCTACAACCCCGCCGTCCGGGAGGCGATCGACCTCTATGTCAACCGCCGGAGCAACCTCATGAGCCTGATGCTGAGCCGCGCCACCTACTACTTCCCCATCATCGAGGAGGAGCTCGACCGGCAGGGGCTACCGCTGGAGCTGAAGTACCTCGCCATCGTCGAGAGTGCACTCAATCCCACCGCCGTCTCGCGGATGGGGGCGACCGGCTTCTGGCAATTTATGCTCCGCACCGGCAAGATCTACGGACTTACGATCAACTCAGTCGTCGACGAGCGTATGGATCCCCGCAAGTCCACCCGCGCTATGTGCGAGTACTTCAAGGACATGTACGCCCTCTACGGCGACTGGATGCTCGCCATAGCGGCCTACAATTGTGGTCCGGGGAACATCAATAAGGCGATCCGCCGCTCCGGGGGGAAGAGAGACTTCTGGGAGATCTTCCCCTACCTCCCTCGCGAGACCCGATCCTACGTGCCCTTCTTCATCGCCGCCTTCTACAGCATGGAGTACTACAGGGAGCATGACATTCGCCCCTCGGCGATCCACATCCCCATAGCGACCGATACGGTTCATCTCGCCCGGCGCTGCACGACGAGGGAGCTGGCGGAGATCACCAGCGTCTCTCTCGACACCATCGAGCTGCTCAATCCTATGTACAAGAAGGGGATCATCCCCGGCAACCAGCAGTCTCAGGTGATCGTCCTGCCAGCTCAGGCGGCGATCGACTTTGCCTCCAATAAGGAGAAGTACTTCGCCAGTCACCATAAGAGTGAGGCTAAGGAGAAGGACAGCGCACCTGACATCGACGAGGTGCAGACCGCCGACAGTGAGCGAGAAGTGACCTATCGCGTCCGACGAGGTGACTCTCTCGGCTCCATCGCTCGTCGGTACCACGTCACCACAGCTCAGATCAAGGCGTGGAATGGTCTAAGATCAAATACGATCCACCCCGGACAGAGGCTGGTGATCCGTACAGGCGACAAGACCTCCGTCTCGGCCGCCAAGTCCGGTACGGCAAGCAAGAAAAGCAACAGCCGACAGCAGAGTGCCCGCTACTACACGGTGAAGAAGGGCGACACCCTCTCCGGCATCGCATCGAAGTACCGGGGCGTCACCGTCAGCCAGATCAAGCGAGCAAATAACCTTCGCTCCAATAACATCCGCCCCGGACAGCGCCTCGTGATCCCCTAAGTCCACACAAGATTATGAGTGAGAACATCAGCGATATGGAATGCAAACTGATTGAAGACTAACGGAGGACACGGACAACGCAGTCTCAAAAAGCAGGACTGACACACGACTTAGAAAACCACAAGAACAAAGCAATACAAAAGCTTTCCGATACTCCTCTCTTTTCCTTATCTTTGTGGGAGAAGTATTATAGAACCCCAATTCTTAAAGATACATACATCCATATGCTAGCATACGTATTTCCCGGCCAGGGATCCCAGCACATAGGCATGGGTATGGCCATGTACGATAATAATCCCGAGGCGAAGCGCCTCTTTGATCGTGCGGATGAGATCCTCGGCTTTGGTCTGAGCAAGATCATCTTCGACGGCACGGAGGAGGAGCTTAAGCAGACAGCAGTCACTCAGCCTGCCGTCTTCGTCCACTCCTACATCTCCGCTGCCATCCTCGGTTCAGAGGAGAAGCCCGACATGGTGGCAGGACACTCTCTGGGAGAGTTCACTGCCCTCGCCGTCGCCGGGGCTCTCTCCTTTGAGGACGCTGTCCGACTCGTTCATATGCGTGCCGTGGCTATGCAGAAGGCCTGCGCTGAGGCTCCATCGACGATGGCGGCAATCATCGGCCTCCCGGATGCCGAGGTGGAGGAGATCTGCGCCAATATCCTCGACAAACTGGTCATCCCCGCCAACTACAACAGCCCCGGGCAGGTAGTCATCAGCGGCTCCATCGACGGAGTCAATGAGGCTATGGAGGAGGCGAAGAAGGCGGGAGCCAAGCGTGCCATTGCGCTGAAGGTGAGTGGTGCATTCCACAGCCCGCTGATGGAGCCAGCTCGTCAGGAGCTGGAGCAGGCGATCCACCAGACGCATATCCAGACCCCCCGCTGCCCGATCTACCAGAATGTCGATGCCAAGCCGCATACCGACCCCAAGGAGATCGAGAATAATCTGGTCAAGCAGCTCACCGCACCGGTCCTCTGGTCACAGACTGTACAGCGCATGATCGCTGACGGAGCTGATCGCTTCATCGAGTTTGGTCCGGGTAACACCCTTCAGGGGCTTATCCGCCGCATCGACAGAGAGGTAAGGGTAGAGGGACGCGAGGGCTGATTTCTCACGTACCGATCGTGTCAGAGAGTACAGATCATCAGTTCACCGAGGGGGACGCCCTCCATCGAGTAGAGCTAAGGACAGCCTACCTCATAGAGCGCTATGGAGCGCTACGACAGGAGGTAGAGCTGCTTAGAGACCAGAATAGTCTGCTCCGTAGTCAGCTTGCCAAGGAGACGACCAGAGCAGAAGGACTCGAGCAAAAGCTCGCCCTCAGAGCACCCATCTCAGCTGATGACCCGGATGTACGCAAGTCTGCGGAGAGCCTCTACGGAGAGATCGATGATCTCGTAGAGACCGTGGACGACGTCCTCCGACTCCTGGAGACTCACACCAAGTAATACCTACTGACACTTACCCAACACCCATTACTCCACAGCCGTCATGCCTGACAGATCCCCGGATATGCAGGCAGAGACACCTGCACCGACGCTCACCCGCGTGATCAACCTCCGCGTGGGCGAGGTGCCTATGGCTGTTACCATCCCCCGCGAAGAGGAGACAGAGGCCGCCCTCAGAGCGGCCGCCAAGGAGCTCAATCATCTCCTGGACGAGTACAAGTCCCGATACGATCTGACGGTCCCGGAGGCACTCACCTACGCAGCCATCCACCTCGGGAGGGACAAGTATCATCTACTCCAGCAGCAGGAGCACGCCGACTACGACAGACGTCTCGCCAGACTGGCAGATGACCTGGACAAGACCCTGGGGAGATAGGAGAGTATATTCCACTTACAGTAAGATACAACACCATATGAGCCCAATAATAATAGCGATCATCGTCTCTATAGTCCTCCTGGCATCGGGCTGGCTTCTGCTCAATAAGCAGAACGAGCGCCATGCCCAGAGACTCTATGAGAACGAGATCGCCAAAGCCAAAGAGGCCCGGCAGGAGTATCTCGACCAAGCCAAGATTACTCGAGATGAGTATATGGCTAAGGCGAGAGAGGACGCCGAGATGCTCAAGAAGAATAAGCTCCTCGAGATCAAGGAGGAGTTCCTGAAGAAAAAAACCCAGCTCGCCGACGAAGTGCAGGCTCGTCAGGCGACCCTGCAGTCCATAGAGTCCAAGCTGAAGAAACGCGAGGAGCAGCTCTCCAAGCTCCAGGACGACATGTCCCGCCGCTCACAGGCGATAGAGGAGGAGGGAGCCAACCTGAAGAAGCAGATCGACTTCAATAAAGGCAAGGAGGCCGAGCTCGAGGCACTCCGCCTCCAACAGCTCGAGCAGCTCGAGGAGACCAGCGGACTGACTAAGGATGAGGCCAAGGCGCAGCTGATGGAGCACCTCAAGAGCGAGGTCAAGTCAAGCGCCGCCATCATGACCAATGAGATCATCGATGATGCTAAGCTCAAGGCGAATGCCGAGGCACGCAAGATCGTCGTCAAGACCATCCAGCGCATCGCCACCGAGACTGCGATAGAGAATGCGGTCACCGTCTTCCACAT
>NZ_CAKRLH010000070.1 GCF_934359325.1 uncultured Porphyromonas sp. | reverse complement strand
GGGTAAGAAAGTGGTTACTCATGTGTTGATTGATTTTGTATATAAGTTTTGTAGTTTTATTCTGGAGCAAATTTAGGAAAAAAGTCGGTAGTCTCAAGTCTTAAGGTACTCACATGGTCCGCTCATTTTACCAGACGACCAGCTCATCTGCGAAGAGGAATCGCCCACGCTGCGCCTCCTCGTACCGGATCCTAAGGTAGCGGCAGGTGGTGCGGGGGTAGAAGGTGAAGGTCTCGAAGTGGAGCTTCCGGTCCGCCGGGTCAAGCGTGGACTCGATGCGATCCACCACCGTCCACTCCTCGCCGTCGTTGCTGACGGAGAGCTCTACCCACTCGGGGGCGTAGATCCCGGGGATCGTATTGTGCATGCAGCGGGTGGAGACCTTACTGATCAGCGTCTCCTCGCCCATGTCGAGTATACCGATATTGGATGGGGTGACGATGTTGCCGTACCAGCGTCCGTCGCCAAAGGAGACTGACCCACGGTAGCCATCCGTCAGGACGGTCTCAAAGCCCCCACCGTCGTACTTGCCCTCCACGAGCGTCTCCCACAGGATCGGCTTGCCGATGGCGCGGTGGTGGTCTACCCGCAGCGTGACGGGGTCGCCTACCGGCTCACCGTCGCGGAACTGCCGGACCACGATGTCGGCGCTGTCCCGCACCTCGATCGTCTCGTCCTCCCGGATCTGCGGGTCACTCATCTCGGGGACCTTGCCATCGACTCGGTACCTCATCTCGCAGGGATCTAGCTCCGTAGTCCAGCGGACGCGGGTGAGACCGGCATTCTGGTCCACCTCGGTCTCGGATCGAAGTCCATTGGTCAGATCATATGACTGTATGCCCCGCTTGTGGAGCAGTGGGATGTGCCGATTGACCCGTATGCGGAAGTCCTCCCACGACCGCTTTTGCTGCGGTGTCCAGCCGATCTCGGCGATGGCGAGTAGGCGTGGGAATATCTTATACTCCAGTGCATCATTCGTCTTGACATACTCCGTCCACATATTTCCCTGCACTCCCAGCACCAGCGCACCTTCTTCAGGGGTAAGCTCCTCCGGCACCGGGTCGAGGGCGTAGGTCTGTGCGAGGTCGCAGTAGCCCTCGTTGCTCTCGTAGTCGACTGAAAGCGGATCCTCCTGATAGTAGTCAAGATAGCACTGTGGACTCGGGGTCATGATCACCTGATGCCCGCTGCGGACGGCACGCAGTCCGCCCTCCATTCCTCTCCAGGACATAACGATCGCACCCGGTGCCAGACCTCCCTCCAGGATCTCATCCCAGCCGATGAAGTGTCGCCCGTCCTGCTCGATCATCTCGCCCATACGGTGGATGAAGTAGCTCTGCAGCTCATCCACGTCCTTGAGCTTAGCACGGCGCATTACCTCGCGGCACTTAGGACAGCTCTTCCATGCCTGCTTGCCCGCCTCGTCCCCGCCGAGGTGGATGTAGGCGGAGGGGAAGATATCGTACACCTCGCTCAGCACGTCGCGGAGGAACTCGTAGCTCATCGGGTTACCGATGCAGAAGTCACTCTCTCCCCGGCGAGCTCGCCCGCTGCAGCTTAGCATCGGATAGGCATGCAGTACCTCCTCGCTGTGCCCCGGCATCTCGATCTCCGGGATCACCGTGATCCCTCGGGTGGCAGCGTAGGCAACGATCTCCCGTGCCTGCTCCTGGGTGTAGTACCCTCCGTAGGCACCTGGCGTCCCCTCCTTCGCATAGCGCCGGTCGCCCTCTATCCACCACTTTACCCAGTCGCTCTCGGTGCGATAGGCGGTCCGCTCAGTGAGGCGTGGGCGGCTCTTGATCTCCAAGCGCCAGCCACCGGCATCGGTGAGGTGCCAGTGGAGCCGATTGAGCTTGTACCGCTGCATCTCATTGAGCAACTTTTTCACCTCCTCCACACCGAAGAAGTGGCGGCTCTCGTCGAGCATCAGTCCGCGGTACTCAAGCCGTGGCTTGTCCTTAATCTCCACCGTAGGGATCCCTGTCGGCAGGATCAGCTGGCGGAGCGTCTGGATGGCGTAGCCGATCCCATCCTCATCGGCAGCGGTGATCCGGATGCCGCCTCGCTTGACAGAGAGGGTGTAGGCACCGGGGGTGGTCAGCTCCTTCTTGTCTATCGTACAGACGACTGACCCATAGGTGTACTCCGGCGTCAGCTCCAGCGTTGGCAGCCCCGCCTTGCTGAGGTCGGCATTGAGTCCCTCGACAAGCACCCGGTTGCGCTCATCTGACGAGGGGAGGACGATCGTGTGCCCCTTGGTGAGCGGCACCACGCCACCATCCTGCCAGACCACCTCTTCGGGCATCGGAAGCAGGGCAGGGTAGTCGGACGACTTACCCCCGAGCCGACAGCTCGATAGGATGAGGATAAGTAGGGTGAAAGTGATCGCCGGATGTCTCATGGTCTCTATGGTAATGGGATAAAAAAGAAGTGTACACCCCCATCCGCCTAAGGTCTCGCCTTGCGATCGGGGTGCACACTCATGATCAAATCAGTGTCGTCGCCTCAGAGGGTTGCGTGGTCTGCCTCAGCCCAGCCTCTGAGCCCCTCGATGAGGGCGTCGTTCTCCGCCTGATGGGGGAGGGGGGCGATGCGCAGCTCGTTGCCATGGATGTCTATCCCCTTGGCTGCTGTACCGACGAGGATATGATGCTCCTTGAGCAGGAACTCCGCCACCTGCTGAGCGGGACTGCTGCACTCGACGATGAAGAAGGGAGCATCACTGAGCCTGCTCTCAAATCCCTCGATCTTGTCGATCTCCTTGGCGAGCAGTCGTGCGTCCCTCAGCCACTTACGTATGGGAATCGTGAAGGAAGCAGGATGCACTAGCACATAGTGAACCGCCTCCAGCGCAAGCGAACTGATCCCCGTCGGGACATAGTCCTCCCTAAGGCCGTTGATGAAGTCCGGTCGGGCGCAGATATAGCCGACGCAGAGACCGGCGAGATTGTAGGCACGGGAGAAGGAGGAGAGCACCACCAGATTGGGATACTTCTGGATGTCCGACTCCTTCAGTGTCTCCTCGAGGACATACTTCCGCATTGAGAGATCGACGATGATCGTGGTGTCGGGATGATTCTTGAGGAGCGAGAGGAGATCTCTGTGGCGATATACTTTACCGTCCGGATTGCTCGGCACGGAGAGCCAGACAAAGTCGATCCCCTCCGTCACCAGGTCGGAGAGCTGAGCGCCCTCGGGTGCCTCCGTCACTACGTGTCCTGCGTGGTGAAGTGCCTGGCGGAACTCCATCCCCGTCGGCGGAAGGATCAGTGAGCGGGCTCCGCGGTGTGCGTCGGCGATCAGCCGAACCGCACCATCACCACCGTCGGTGATGAGAAGCTCGTCCTCGTCGATCTCCAGCCGACGCGAGAGCAGGCGGGCGATTCGGGTGCTGCTGTCACCAGGTGCCTTGGAGATCAGATCGATCTGATTGACCAAGTGCTCCTTGATCGGATCGAGTCGCGCACCCTGCCACTTGAGGGTGCTGAAGTCGAGTACCACCTCCTCTTCCTTCTCCTGCTCTCTGGAAGCAGATCCCTTAGCCATATGAGTCATAAGTCGTATGAGTGAGATTCTATTATTATCTTAGCTCAAAGGTACCAATAATCGGTCACTCGCTCATCACTCTCTCCTCCTCAGCAGCAGATGTCCCGCTGCTTCTTGATCAGGTCGAGGTGAACCTCGGTGCCCTGGATGAGCGTCTGAGCGATGGGGCAGTGGGCTTCGGTCATCTCCAGCCAGCGGCGCTTCTGGTCGGCATCGGCCTCGAGGTCTGCCTCCATACGGATGTCGATCCTCCGGATCGCAGGTCCCAGCTCAGGCTCCAGCTCGCCGATGACAGTCAGACGGAGGCTCCGCAGCTCGATGCCGATGCGCTCGGCGGCACGATGGGCGACAACATTGACGCAGCCGGCGAGGGCACCAAGGAGTACCTCCACGGGATTGGCCGCCTCATCGGTACCGCCTTCGTTGGTCGGTTCATCGGTATGAAATACAAATTGCCGGACCTTGATCTCGGTGCGACAGTCGGTCTCTGAGGTGGCTCTCGCCACCAGCTTGATGGTGTTTCTTTCGTTCATATCTGTGTGATTGCTCATTTATTTCTGTCTCAAACATACCACTAATTCCCCCAATGCGCCCCTTGATCCATAAAGAGAGCACCGTAGACAGTCGTCTGCGGTGCTCTCTTCGGCTTTTAGCTCTATGGGTTATTTCTTCTTGATGAAGTCTACCTTCAGCTTCTTGGTGAAGAAGTAACCTGTAAGGGTATTCTCTGAGGTCCTGGTGAGGTCAAAGGAGAGGACTCCCGGCTGTGCGTCCCACGCCTTGTCGAGACTGAGGGTCGCTTTCGGGTGCTTGTAGATGTACGTGCCGGTGCGACTTTTGGCACCCAGATTGCCCGCCATGCTCGTGATGGTAAAGCGGTTGTTGGCATCGAAGGTGAGCACCCAGGCGATGGGGTCGATGTCTGTCTTATTGTCCTTTACCTTCGCCTCCCACTCGGTATTGGCGAGCGGGGAAGCATTCTCGGGGATGTTTTCATCATCCTCCTTGCACGAAGATGCGAAGAGGGTGAGACCGATGAGTGCCATAGTGGCAACGAGAATATTCTTGACTTTCATGATCTTGCTGTTTTAGTGAAACAATTACGTCACAAATGTCTGATATAATCGTCACTGAGCCAAATCTTTGCCGTTAAATAGTCTTGTGATCTGTCACTAAACCTTGTAGTGGAGCGATTTGTCCTCTCCAATGGGTCACGCCACGATGTTGCGACCGATCCAGAAGAGGACGATCACCACGAGTGCCACAACGGATGCCCTGTAGCCGTAGAGCCGCTCGCGCAGTCGGGCACCTATATCTGAGCGGTGCGACAGAGGCTGTAGGATCAGCCCGGCGAGGAGGTAGGGTAGGGCGATGACGAGGAGGGGATTCATCCTCCAGGCGCCGGCGATGTCGAGATTGAGTAGACGATGGATCGCTCGCTGGGAACCGCATCCCGGACAGAGGTAACCCGTGAGGAGCCGGAAGGGACACCTCGGGAAGATCGGCACCACGGCGGGGTCGAGGTACTTGTAGGCTACGGCGATCCCCGCGAGGAGTATAACGATCAGGATCGGGCCTACCCGTCGGCGCATCTCAGAACTCGCTAATGGAGGACAGGCTAATGCTGGACAGGGCACCCATCAGTGCCAGGATGGCGTAGACCCCCACCACAGCAATGCCGCACCAGAAGCCGTAGGTGACCCACTGCTTCGCCTTGGCGGAAAATTCGTTAGCTGCGGCGATATTTCCGCTCGAGAAAGCACTATTTGCCTGTACCGAGTAGACGATCCCGAGGATCCCGAAGACCATGCAGCAGAAGAGTGTCACCAGGATCGACTCCACGAGATAGTCCTTGGGCTTAGTACCGACAGTCTGCCCCTGAGTCGGTGGAGGCACAGGTCCCGCGGGGACAAGTACTCCTGAGAGCTCGGGCAGGTCGCCCGCACGGATCCAGTCGGGGAGTCCCTCTCTCCAGACAAGGGTCTGCGGGGTTACTCTTCCTCTGAGCTGTTCGATCGGGAGTGGCCCTTGCTGCTCATTTCCATTCAGTATGTAATACTCTGACATAAGGTTTTGTTGCGATGAATTTGTTCAAGCCTGAGAGCAAAGTTAGGAATAATCGACACCACTGCCACTAAGGGAAGAGCCTGCTCACACCGGCTTGGAGAAGCGCTTATCCGTCTGCTGCATCAGGGGATCGAGTGAGGCGGCCACGTAGCGCACGTAGGGCGAGCCGATAGGCAGCTCGATCCCCTCCGGAGTCAGCCTCAGCAGTCCGTCAGCCGCCATCTCATGCAGCTTGTCACGGTCGTAGACCACTGCCTGCATAGTCTCCTCTGCAGTTATGCCGAGCCGCTCAGCCACTTCGCTCCACCGGAGGCGGTAGTTGCACATCAGCGTCTCGATCACCTCTCGGACGATCTGCTCTTGTGAAGAGAGCAGGTAGCCCCTATCGGTGTAGAGTCGCCCGGCACTAAGGGTGTCGATGTACTCGGTGATGTCTCGCCCATTCTGCGCGTAGGCGGTGCCGAGCTGGCTAATGCCGGTGACGCCGAGAGCGTAGACCTGTGCCGTGGTCCTGAGGGTGCAGTACCCCTGGAAATTTCGTCTCAGTCGTCCCTCATCGAGTGCTATGCTTAGCTCGTCAGATGGGAGGACAAAGTGATCCATCCCGATGGATCTGTAGCCCTCGCTGTGGAGTATGTCGGCAGCGCGGTGGTACATAGCTTGTTTTTCTTCCGGCTCCGGGAGTCCGGCTCGCTCTAAGATCAGCTGCCGCTTATGCACCCATGGCACGTGACCGTAGCTAAAGGTGACTATCCGCTCCGGATGGATCTCTGCCGCCATCCGGACAGATCTCGCAAAGCTCTCCGCCGTTTGGTGCGGCAGGCCAAAGAGGAGATCCATATTGACCGTCGCACCCGCATCGTGCAGCATCGACACGATCTCGCCGACCGGGAGGAGTGGGGGCTCACGGTGGACGATCCGGAGCACCTCCTCGTCGAAGTCCTGCACCCCGAGGCTGTAGCGACTGAAGCGACAGTCGATCAGCTCTGCCCAGGCACGCTCATCGAGGTAGCCGGGATGGCACTCGATCGCGATCTCCGGTCGGTCGATCGTCTCCATAAGGGAGAGGAGGTGCTCATTGAGCTCGCGGAGGTAGTGGACGGGTATGGCAGTGGGACTGCCGCCACCATAGTGGATCTGTGAGATCTTGCGTCCCGGTGTGAGGTGCGTGGCGATCAGGTCGATCTCTCTATGGAGCGCTTCCACATAAGCCTCTATGCGATCCGGGCGAGCCATCGGGTAGGAATTGCAGGCGCAGAAGTGGCAGAGCTGGCGACAGAAGGGGATGTGGATGTAGAAGGAGACGTGGTTGTCCGAGGCACTATTGGATGCTTCTACGGCAGCGAGGAACTCCTTTGGCTCAATGCTGTGGAAGAAATTGGCAGGCGGATAGCTGGTGTAGCGGGGGACAGGTTGATTGTACTTCTCGAGGAGGGTATCGCTATTTTTCATTCTTAAAGACAAGATGTATATAGATAAGTGAGATGAGCGCCAGAAGTACCGCAAGAGCAAAGAGTCCACTGTAGCCGGTGTGGTCTGCGACCACGCCACCGAGGATCGCCATCCCCATACCGCAGAGGTGGGTGATCACGATCTGCACCGTGAAGTCCGTCCCCTCGCGTCCCGCACGCAGAGTCTCCATGGAGGAGACATAGACAACGACCGTTGCGCTCCCGTAAGCCGCCCACAGCAGCATCACACCGATACTCACGAGGAGCGTACTGACCTCGACCTGTGTCAGTATGAGGAAGTAGAGTGTGGCGACCAAGATCAGTGTGGCAAAGTACTTCCGAGCCCGATAGATCCCGATGCGACGGACGATGAAGCCAGCGGCGATCGAACTGACAAAAGCAGTCCCGGTGCCGAGTAGTCCGCTCAGGACGCCGATGGAGCCCATATCAAACCCCTGGTCCACCAACCACGGACGCAGCATAGGCAGTATCGCCATCAGTCCCGAGTAGAAGAGTAGGAGGAAGAGCACTTGGCGCCAGATCCCCTTACGGGAAAAGAAGAGGGCGAAGTCACCGATCCCGGCTCGTCGCTTGGGATCTTTTTTCTCAAATGAGATCTGCCGCTCCAGCCCTAAGGGTACCAGCGCCAGCAGCACGAAGAGTGCCAGGCAGAGCAGGACCACCTGCCAGCCGTACCGATGCAGGACGACCAGGAGCAGCCCGCTACCGACCAGCGTGCCGGCGAAGCTTCCTGAGGACTGCATCGTATTGACGAGGCTCTTGTCGCGCCCTCCGTAGCTCAGCGCTGCGAGGGAGTCGGTGGCGATGTCTTGTGTCCCCGAGGCAATCAGCGCCAGGATGATCAGCCCGAGGATCAGGTAGATATCTGTG
>NZ_CAKRLH010000069.1 GCF_934359325.1 uncultured Porphyromonas sp. | reverse complement strand
TCCTCGGTTCCGGGGATCATGTCGTGGATCATGCCACGCCACTCAAGCTCTTTGATAAAGTTCATATATCGTTACGTTCGTTCAATTTCTGCAAAGGTAGACTTTTTATGCGCCAAAAGGAAAGGGGGGACTAACACTTAGTCTAAAGGCGAGACGAGCCGGTAGTGATCGACGGTGGGGACGAAGGGCTTAATCATCCGGAAGGGCAAGGGATTGTCAATACTTGGCTGTCCATAAGCGGCGATGAGATAGTCTGTCGCTCTCTGTCCCGGCGTGATCGGTATGGCATCTTCAGCATCTCTGAGCAGATGAAAGCCCCAGCCCTTGTAGAAGCTGACCAGAGAAGAGGTCGCCGGCACGAGACAGGCACCTCGGTACCCTCGCTCGATCAGCCTTGGCTCGATGGCCTCCTTATAGAGTCCGGTCATCAGTCCCTCCCCTCGCCGATCCTCCCGAGTAGCGAAGCTGTAGAGGTACGCCCATCGTCCCTTGTCCGGATCGACATAGTCCACCACGAGCGCCACTGCAAGGAGCGCCCCATCGCCCTCACTTAATAGAAAGGTGTGCTCGCCGTCATAGAGGTACTCCATCGCCAGCTCATAGTAGGGTTGCCCCTCCTTACCAAAAGCCTCCGAGAGGAGGGAGAGAATGGACGATCGGAGTAGGCTATCCGAGCCGTCATAGGGGTGGAGCCGAATCATACGTTGAGGACTACGGTGTACTCATCCAGGAGGATCTCAGGCCTGTATGAGAGCTTTGCCTTCCGCAGACCCGGTAGCCCCATATCCTCCTCGCGATTGATATAGGTGTACTGCTCTGGTATCCGACGGACAAACTCCCGATTGATCATGGTGAAAGCGCCATCATAGGCGACATCAGCCTTCTCGATATTGACGTCGAAGCAGCGAGCACTCTGAGGCATACCGAGAGTAAAGGCGATCACCTTCCCCTCGACCCTCAGCAGCCCTCCGCTGAGACCAATCTCGCTCATGTGCTCTAAGGCGAAGCGGATCATCCTCCGCTCATCGGACATCCCCTCCGTAGTGTCGGTCTCGCGGTACCACTCATTCTCCACCTCCATACACTCCCTTAGCGACTCCTCCGTGATCTCCTCGTAGCTCCAGTCGGGATAGGTCCGCTCAAATCGGTTGCAGTGGTTACGCTTGGACTGCAGCTTCTTGCCCGAGAGGGACGCAAGCTTCTCCCTCAGGTAGATGTAGTCAGAGTAGTCACGATTGGCGAGCGTGACCATCTGATCCGGATGGATCGACTCCAGCGCCTGTACAGCCTCAGGCGTGGCGCCCATGATCGTCAGATTCTTCTCCTCCAGCTGCGCCTGATCCTGCTCCATATCGAGCAGCACCTCGCGGAGGCGGGAGTCGTCGGAGCCTATAGGCATGAGGTAGGCGTGCCGCTTATTCTCCTCGTTCCAGAAGCGTATTAGGAGGAATCCCTTATGGACAGCAATCTCGGTCCGGTAGACATGATTCCAACCGATGAGATTGGAGAAGGTATAGTCACAGGAGAGGTAGGGATTGATCTCGTAGAAGGACTCTAAGATCGGTCGATCCTCAAGAGTAACAGGGTGGAAGGGGATGGTATCAAGCGATGACATAGATATACTTTTCTTACTTCGAATCTCGACAAAGATACCAAAAAGGGGCCGTCCTCCCCCTACCCCGACGAGACCAATCCTGAAAAGGCTCCTCGTGCTGAATCCACCGGTGAGAGCCGTAATGCTCCGACCATGACGACAGAGGGTCACAAAGAGGTGGTTTTCAGTACAAAACGAAACGATTTAGCATCAGTTGTGCCGGTCATGAGTAAAGCGTCAATCTATTACCGGTAATAGTGAAGACTAATACCGGTATTAGACTCAACTATTACCGGTAATAGAGTTAACTCATCAGGGAGAGGGATTTTCTCCTGTCACTTCTCAGTGAGTGCATTCCCGGAAAAAGTGTGCATTGCAGATATTTAGTGTAAATTTGAGGAAACGTTGCCCACACAACGAATATTGTACACCCATATATCGTTTACCCAGTACAGCTGTAGATGAATATCAGAAGAACTCTACCCGCCCTACTTGTGATCCTTATGTCTCTTAGTGCGACGGCGCAGACTTTCCTGGAGAGCATCGAGGCTCCCCGCGAGGCACTACGCCTGACTGACGGCTGGCGCTTCACGAGAGAGGATAGCTCCGACTTCGTCCGACCGGACTACGATGACCGGAGCTGGCAGAGCGTTACAGTACCGCACGACTGGGCTATCTATGGTCCATTCTCCTCTGAGAATGACCGGCAAAACGTCGCCATCACCCAGGACGGGCAGACAGAGGCACTCGAGCATGCCGGACGCACGGGAGGACTACCCTTCGTCGGCATGGGCTGGTACCGCTATCACTTTGACCTTCATCAGGATCCCTCCACCATCGGCGACATCACCCTCTACATCGACGGGGCAATGAGCCACTCGGAGGTGTATGTCAATGGTCACCGCGCCGGAGGCTGGCCTTACGGATACAACTCGTACTACCTCGACATCACGCCCTATCTGGAAGCCTCCAAGACCAGACAGGTGATCGCCATCCGGCTAGACAACCCGACCGACTTCTCTCGCTGGTACCCGGGGGCTGGTCTGTACCGTAATGTGTACCTGATGGTGTCGCCCTACAAGACCCGGATCGACGACTGGGGAACCTTTGTCACCACTCCCTTTGTTTGCGATGAGTACGCACAGGTCAAGGTCCGCACCGAACTGAAGGGCGTCCCCGCCGATAGCGACGCGCTGACGCTTCGCACCACCATTCTCTACAAGGGAGAGACGATCGACAGCCGGGAGATCAGCGGAGCTGAGATCTTCGACAATGCCCTTGAGCAAAACCTACGCATCCCGCAGCCCCACCTCTGGGACATCAAGCAGCCGAACCTCTACACCGCCAAGAGCGAATTGCTCTACAACGGCCGGGTGATCGATGCCTACCGCACCACCTTCGGAGTGCGGACGATAGAGCTTCGTTCCGATGAGGGCTTTTACCTCAATGGCAAGCCGGTGACCTTCAAGGGGGTCTGCCTCCACCACGACCTCGGACCACTCGGAGCAGCGGTGAATAAGGTCGCCATCCGCAGACAGATCAAGCAGATGCAGAATATGGGCGTCAATGCGATCCGCACCTCACACAACATGCCCGCCCCGGAGTTGATCCAGCTGGCAGACGAGATGGGGATGCTGATCATGGCGGAGAGCTTCGATGAGTGGCGGATCCCGAAGGTGAAGAATGGATACAGTACCCTCTTCGACGACTGGGCGGAGCGCGACCTCGTCAACCTCATCCGTCACTACAGAAATGACCCCTCCATCGTGATGTGGTGCATCGGCAACGAGGTCTACGAGCAGGGCGCTGAGGGGGGCAATAAGGTCGCCCACTTCCTCCAGGAGATTGCTCATCGCGAGGATCCTACCCGCCCCGTCACCCAGGGGATGGACAACCCCAAGCCCGCCACGGCAAATAACTTTGCCGCCATTATGGATGTCGCCGGCTTCAATTACCGCCCCTGGCACTACCCCGAGGCGTATGCTAAGCTACCGCAGCGACTGATCCTGGGTACCGAGACCGCCTCTACGCTCTCGTCGAGAGGGATCTATAAGTTCCCTGTCGAGCGTAAGTCGATGGCGATCTACCCCGACCATCAGGCGAGCAGCTACGACGTGGAGCACTGCGCCTGGAGTGAGCTCCCTGAGGACAACTTCATCCGACACGATGACTTCCACTACAATATCGGTGAATTCATCTGGACCGGTATCGACTACATCGGAGAGCCGACCCCGTACTACACCAATTGGCCCTCCCACACGTCGCTTTTCGGTGCAGTTGATCTCGCCGGCATCCCTAAGGATCGCTTCTACCTCTACCGCTCGCACTGGAATACGGATAGCGCCACCCTGCACATTCTGCCCCACTGGGACTGGCCTGATCGAGTGGGCGAGGTGACCCCGATCTTCGTCTACACCAGCTACCCCACGGCCGAGCTATTCATAAATGGCAAGAGCCAGGGGCGTCGGACGAAGGACACATCAATTACGGTCGACAATAGCTCTGACAAGGATCTCTCGCGCCTGCCTCGCTACCGTCTCATGTGGATGGACACGAAGTATGAGCCTGGCGAGGTGCGGGTCGTGGCGTACGACAAGGATGGTGTGCCCCGGAAGGAGAAGAGACTCTGTACATCAGGCACACCATATACGCTGCAGCTCACCCTCGAAGAGCCGATCGAGACCGTACCGGCGCAGGATAGAGAGCATCTCGTCTACATCCGTGTGTCTGTCGTGGACAAGCAGGGCAACCTCTGCGCCACCGCCACCCCGGAAGTGACGTTTGAGGTCATCGGTGCAGGGCGCTATGTCGCCAGTGCCAATGGTGACGCCACCTGCATTGTTCCCTTCCAGAACAAGACGATGCCCGCCTTCAGCGGTCAGCTGACCACTATCGTCGCACCGTCAGGCACGCCCGGCACGATCACTCTTTCCGCTTCAGCTCCGGGGCTTCGCTCCGCCACCCTTGCGATTCCGACCAAGTAAGACCCACCCCTCTGTCGAATATTTCTATAGCACACAAATGGAACAGGATAACAACTCATCACCCGATGAATCGCTCTTGAAGCAGGGTAAGACACGAGCAGATCTCTGCTTAGAGGAGATCATCCGCAGTCGCACCTCGAGTCCGCGGACTAAGGAGCGGACGGAGCGATCGGCAGGGACTGTCGTCCGATCAGCTGACAAGGGAAGCAGATTTTTTCTTGCCCGTCTCTGGAGCCGACTGATAGTCTTTCTCCGTTCCGTTTCCAAGCCGGTCGTTACCCACTACTACCTTCCCCTGCTGGCGATGACGCTTCTGGCGACACTGCTCATCAGCCTCACACCACCGACAGAGCCGCCGGCACCCGCTCCGGACACCGGCTCCTACAGCGTCGTCCCGGGGGAGCGTCCCTACCGCTACATAGGGAGCTTCAGGAGGGACTTCGATGACCTGAATCCAGTACAACTCGAAGCGGCTCAGAGTCTTGGCATCACTCCCGCCGAGTGCCGCGATGATCTCCTACGGACGGATCGCCTCGTTCCACTCAAGGAGACACCGGCACTTAAGCTGGATGATCTAACCCACTCTGTGCCACTGATGGTCCCGGAGGCGGTGCGACTGGCACAAGAGATCGGTGCTGCCTTTCGGTACCAGCTGGAAGTGGACGGGCAGCCCCTCTACCGACCGATCGTCACCAGTGTCACCAGGACAGCCGAGGATATGGACAAGCTGAGACAGCGTAACGGCAATGCGTCGCTCAATAGCACCCACTGCTACGGCACCACACTCGACATCTCCTGGCAGCGGTACGACAAGGTCGACCCTGAGGACCCGAGGACGATAGAGCCGGAGGAGCTGAAACACCTGCTGGCAAGGGTGCTGAGGGCATTCCACGAGGATGGGCGCTGCTACGTCAAGCACGAGCGGCGGCAGGCCTGCTTCCACATCACAGTCAGGGAGAAGTAGATCTGGCACCATTTGTGTACCTTTGACCCCGAACAAGGATAACAATTCATACATATCAATTGCATTATGATTTCACTTAAGAAAACTCTCGCTACCGCTCTGGTAGCTCTGGGGCTATGCGTCGCCGGTCAGACGGAGGCCAAGGCTCAGAATGTCTTTGAGACCGGAACCAACATCGCCAGCGTAGGACTGGGTGCCAGCCTCCACACCAATGCGGCAGGTAAGCAGACAGGATCCATGACGATCAACCTCGCTGCCGATCACTGCCTCAATGGTCACATCTGGGACGACAACAGCGCCTTTACCCTCGGCGGTCAGGCGGTAGTCAATATGTACAGCGGTGGGACCGACTACTTCCTCGGACCGCGCGCCGCACTTCACTACCACTTCATCCCCGCTCTCGACACCTACTACTTCATCGCCCTTGGTTTCCGCGGCGACCACAGCAACGAGAGCAAGGAGTCGTCCTTCGGCTTCGGCTACAACACCGGTATCGGACTGCGCTATATGGTGGCTCCCAGCTGGGGTCTCTTCGTAGAGGCAGGATACGGTATGAGTGTCCTCAACGTCGGTGCCTCCTTCTCATTCTGACAAGGGGATCAATCGTATAATCTATAGTAAAAGGTCAGGAGCAGGTCCCGGTGGACTTTGCTCCTGACCTTTTGTCAAATGGTATTCTTCGCCAATCTCTCGTTACCTTTGCGGCAACAGACAGAATGATAGCCATGGAAGTAATCAATAGTCAGAAGCGACTGAGAGAGACTCTCAGTCGAGTACGGGAGGAGCATAAGGGAGAGACGATCGGTCTCGTCCCGACAATGGGCGGACTGCACGAGGGACACTTCAGCCTCATTCGCCGCTGCGTCAGGGAGTGCGGCTGCACGGTGGTGAGTGTCTTCCTCAATCCGACCCAGTTCAATAACCCCACCGACCTCGCCACCTATCCTCACGATATGGAGGAGGATCTGAGGGCTCTGGAGGCGCTCGGGGTAGACTTCGCCTTTACCCCCACCCCCGAGGAGATGTATGCAAAGGGGGAGGAAGCGCCCGACCTGCCCCTCGGACAGGTGGCGGAAGTGATGGAGGGAGCCTATCGTCCCGGGCACTTCCAAGGAGTGGTATGGATTGTCGGGAAGCTCTTCAGACTCGTGCAGCCGGATAAGGCTTACTTTGGTCTCAAGGACTTCCAGCAGATAGCGGTGATCAAGCGGATGATTGAGCTCTCGGACGACATGGATCCGGAGATCATCTCGTGCGAAACGGTGCGCGAGTCGGACGGACTTGCCATGAGCAGCCGAAACAACCGCCTCTCGCCCGAGGAGCGACAGGCAGCACCGATGATCTACCGAGCACTGACCGAGGGCGTGAGGGCGCAGAAGGAGGGAAGGTCCGTCAGCGAAGTGCACGACCTGGTGATCCGAGAGATCGAGGCATCGCCACTGCTCCGGGTAGAGTACTTCAGCATCGTCGACCGCGACACACTGGGAGAGATCAGCGAGTGGGGCGAGACGGAGCATGCCGTCGGTGCCATCACGGTCTATGACGGGGAGGTTCGCTTGATCGACCATATCGACTTTTTCTGACCGGCCGCCTGTGAGACGACACATCCTACTGATCCTGCTCAGCCTCATTGCCCTGCAAGGCGCACAGGCTGAGGAGCCTGACGCCTTTGCCCACCGATCCAAGTACGAGATGCGCGCCGTCTGGCTCTCTACGATCTGGGGGCTGGACTGGCCCCGCTCATCCTCTGAGGCGGCACAGAAGAGGGAGCTGGATGAGCAGCTGGATCTGCTGCGAGCGAATGGGATCAATACCATTTTCCTCCAAGTCCGAGGTCGGGGAGATGTGATCTACCCCTCAGCGATCGAACCGATGCACCCGCGCTTCTACGGCAAGCGTTACGATCCTCTTGCCTATGCGGTGGAGGCATGCCACAAGAGGGGGATGACGGTCCACGCCTGGATCACCACACTGCCGCTGGAGGATCGGAGCTATAGGCGAAGGCTCAGGGGAGTCACTCCCTTCTATGACAAGTACAAAGGGCACACCAAACGGCATAAGGGAAAGGACTTCATGGACCCGGCAGACAGCCTCACCGGCATCCACCTTGCCTCACTCGCCCGAGAAATAGCGGAGAGATACCCCGTGGAGGGGATCCAGCTCGACTACATCCGCTACCCCGACTTCCCCGCACGCTTCCCCGATGATCGGGACTACCGCAAGGCTCACACACTACTCCCTAAAGCGGAGTGGCGGCGAAGCAACATCACCGCCATCATCAGGCGGATCCACGATGCAATCCAAGAGACTGACAGCACCGTGCTGCTCAGCGCAGCGACAATAGGTGCATACGACCAGATCTCAGGTACGCCCCACATCGGCTGGACTGCGAGGGGTGACGTCTATCAGGACCCTGTGGCGTGGGA
>NZ_CAKRLH010000068.1 GCF_934359325.1 uncultured Porphyromonas sp. | reverse complement strand
GAGTTTTTCCTTCGATGAAGGTAGGGTCGTCTTCTTGATCATTGTCTTGCTTATTTCCTCTCTGCTTGTAACTGTGTATTTTAATAATAAATATCAGAAAGAGAAGGACTTGAGAATTTCGGTGCAGGATGAATTGTCAGCCCTGCAATACGAAAGTGGGAAAATGGATAACCGGGCTGAAGAGATAAAAGCAGAGATAGACCGTAGGGCTGCTGAGGCGAACAAGCTAAGACAAAAACAAGAAGAATTAGATCCAGCAGAAGAAACGAGATCGACTCCTCCGTCTACCGAGTATCCTCGTGAAAGTCAGAAGACAGCCACCACCCCATCGCAGCCTGCATGGGCTGATAGGTCAGCGACTGCAAGCACACCGTCCGCGCCTGCAAGAAGAGTGCACAAGAAAGCCTTGAGTGCTTTTGAGATTACAAAGGTGGAGATTGCAAACATAGACCGTTCCGGAGCAGTTCAGACTCCTTATGGCTCCCCCATTGCTGCAGCAGAGTCTATGTTCTTATGCCCCAGAATAACAATAAAGTCCAAAACTGATTTCTCGGGGAAATATACATTTCATCTAAAGTTCAAACGCCATGAGTGGGATGACTCATCTTTGACAGTGTTTTATGAGACACAATATGATGTTGATATGGTTTGCTCTAAGGGTAATATGTACTTATTTACTTTACGTGGGTCTGGAAACTCTCGGAGGGGGACATGGTCAGAGGGTATATACTACCTCGAGATATGGTCTGATGGTCAATGCCTGTATATTCATTCGTTTGGCTTATACTAAGGAGACTACAGAGTCTAAGTATCTGGAGTTAGCTCTATAAGTCAGTGGCACAGCAACCATTCGGATGGTTGTGATGACCCGGGATCTCTTGCACGATCAGCCGTATTTGCCACACTGTAAGTCGAGAGGCTTGAGCACCTTCATCCTAATTGCATCACCCTGATGGCTGCGGTTGCGGGATCGGAAGTGAGCGGAAAAAATTGTACCTTTGCGCCTGTATTGAGAGCATTTTCGGTATAATGAAGATACTCTGGTCCTATAGCTCAGTCGGTTAGAGCACCTGACTCATAATCAGGGAGTCCACGGTTCAAGCCCGTGTGGGACCACAGGATCGACTTTGATCAGCCGGAGAGTGCGGAAGAATTCTTCCGCACTCTCCGGCTTTTTTTTGGGGGGAGGCTTTTCTAATACCGGTATTAGTTGAGACTATTACCGGTATTAGTGGCAACTAATACCGGTAATAGATTTCACTCAGACCGACTTCGGTCCCGGGAACTCGGGAGGAGGGGCTCTGGAGGGTGCGGATGAGGGCGGAAGGAGGTGGGGAAATTTGGGTAACTTTGTCGGTCACTAATGATACACAGAAATAATCAATGGGAAAGAAATTTAAGTCTAGAAAAGATAAGAGTAGTCAGGCATTTAGAGAGTCGTCCTATAAGCCGAGTAAGAGGGAGCGAGGCTTCTCTCGCTACAGACGTGATGTGATCGACTACTTTACCAGTCATGCCAATGTCTGTGTGTCTGTCGTGGTGATCTGTAAGTCGGTCGGCGCAGAGGATGGCTCGGAGAAACAGATGGTCCGAGAGGTGATCGATCAGCTGATGCGCGAGAAGCTCATCCAGGCAGGCGCCGCCAGTGACGAGTACATCTACAGAACCAAGAATACAAAGCTGACCGGATCCTTCCGGCGGAAGGCGGGCAAGGGACACAATTTCTTCTACCCCGAGGATGGGAGCGACCCGATCCGCGTGGCGGAGCGAAACTCCGCCCACGCCTTTGATGGTGACAAGGTAATGGTGCAGCTGCTGGCGCTTCGCCCCGGTCAGGAGATCGAGGGTGAGGTGATCGAGATACTGGAGCGGGTGGTGACTAATTTCGTCGGCGTGATGTCGATCAGCCACGGCTATAACTTCCTCATCACCGATAGCCGTAAGCTGGACAATGATATCCTGATCCCGGATCGCAACCTCAATGGCGCTCAGGATGGTGAGAAGGTCCTGGTCCATGTGCTGGAGTGGCCGGATCATGCCAAGAATCCTGTCGGTGAGGTGATTTCCCGCCTCGGTGAGCCGGGCAGCAACGACACCGAGATGCACGCCATCCTGGCTGAGTATGGTCTGCCTTACTCCTATCCGGAGAATCTGGAGCAGTATGCCAATGACCTCGATGAGCAGATGGCATACGATCCGAAATACAAGAGGGAGGACTACACCGACCGACTCACCTTTACCTGCGACCCGGAGTCGGCGAAGGACTACGACGATGCGCTCTCCTACAAGGATCTCGGAGACGGCACCTATGAGGTGGGTGTCCACATCGCCGACGTCACCTCCTACGTCACCCCCGGGGATCCAATCGACGAGGAGGCCTCTCAGCGTGCGACCAGTGTCTATCTGGTCGATCGCACCGTGCCTATGCTGCCGGAGCGGCTCTGCAACGATCTCTGCTCCCTCCGTGCCGGTGTGGACAGACCCGCATTCTCCTGCATCTTCCGCGTCAATTCCCTTGGAACCGTGCTCGACTACCATGTCGCCCGCACGGTGATCCACAGCGACTACCGATTTAAGTACGAGGAGGTGCTGGAGGTGATCAATGGTCAGCCCGGCGTGACGCCCGAGGTGGAAGAGGCGGTCCATAAGCTGGATGAGATAGCCAAGGCATTGAGAAAAAAGCGCTTCGAGCACGGTTCGATCGAGTTTGAGCAGGAGGAACTGGAGTTTGACCTCGACGAGAAGGGTAAGCCGATCTCCGTCCATGTCAAGGAGAATACCGATGCCAATCGTCTGATCGAGGACTATATGCTGCTTGCCAATCGCACCGTCGCGAAGCACATTGCTAAGCTGGCCAAGGAGCGGGACGAGAAGGTGCCACCCTTTATCTACCGCGTGCATGACCGTCCCGATGAGGAGCGGCTGCAGAACTTTGCCGAGTACGTGGGACGGCTGGGGTACAAGTTTATCTACACAGGGGACGCGCAGTCCATCTCAGACAATCTCAATAAGCTCCTCGAGGAGATCAAGGGGAAGCCGGAGGAGAATGTGATCCAGATCTTGGCGATCCGCACGATGTCTAAGGCTGTCTACCAGACAGAGAATATTGGCCACTTCGGGCTCGGATTTGAGTTTTACACCCACTTCACCAGCCCGATCCGCCGTCATCCTGATATGATGGTTCACCGCCTGCTCTGGCAGTATATGACCACCGGGAAGAGTGCCGACAGGAGCGACCTCGATGCCATCTGTGAGCACGACTCGGAGATGGAGAAGACGGCTGCCGATGCGGAGCGCTCGTCAGTCAAGTACAAGCAGATCGAGTATATGCAGGAGCGACTTGGGCAGGAGTTTGAGGGTATGGTCAGTGGTGTCAAGGACTTCGGGATCTTTGTGGAGATCAAGGAGAATGGCTGCGAGGGACTGGTGCCGATCCGCGATCTCAGCGATGACTTCTACGAGTACGACGACAAGACCATGGCGCTTGTGGGTATCAATACCCGCCGGCGGTACGCCCTCGGCGACACGATCAGGATACGTGTGGCACGGGCTGATCTCCAGAAGAGGTTCCTCGACTTTGAGCTGGCGGATAAGCCGGCTGATCAGCCTCAGGATGATCATCGCCGAGGAGGCTACAACTCACACCGCGGCGGTAACCGATCCGGGCGCAGGCACTAATAGAGCAGATCTGAGGACATGCGCGACGAGGATCGTAAGATAGAGGGTCTGGAGGACTTCGACATACGTGGTGTCGAGCTTGGGAGCGATCCGCTCACTCTCTCTGATGAGGAGGGGCGGAGGGATCCCGACAAGCTCCTGAGGCCGCAGCGCTTCGAGGACTTCACCGGTCAGCCCGATGTGGTGGGCAATCTCAGTGTCTTTGTCCAAGCGGCGAAGATGCGGGGTGAGACGCTCGACCACGTCCTGCTCCACGGTCCGCCCGGACTAGGGAAGACCACCCTCTCTCAGATCATTGCCAATGAGCTCGGGGTGGGGATCAAGGTTACCTCAGGTCCGGTGCTGGATAAGCCGGGAGACCTTGCCGGTGTACTCACCTCGCTCGAGCCGGGAGAGGTACTCTTCATCGATGAGATCCATCGCATGCCGCCCGTGGTGGAGGAGTACCTCTACTCTGCCATGGAGGACTACCGGATCGACATCCTAATTGACAAGGGTCCAGGAGCGAGAAGCATTCGCCTTGACCTGGAGCCCTTTACCCTCATCGGCGCCACCACACGGAGCGGTCTCCTCACGGCTCCGCTTCGGGACCGCTTTGGGATCAACATGCACCTCGAGTACTACGATGCGGAGATGCTGAGGGAGATCGTCCTCCGTAGTGCCGGCATCCTGGGGATCGAGTGCGAGGAGCGTGCGGCGACAGAGATCGCCAATCGCAGCCGCTGCACGCCCCGTGTGGCCAATGCGCTGCTGAGGCGAGTACGCGACTTTGCTCAGGTCAAGGGAACCGGTAAGGTGACGCACGAGGTGGCTTGCTATGCCCTCGAGGCGCTCAATATCGACGAGTACGGACTGGATCAGATAGACCGGAAGATCCTCCTGGCAATCATGGACAAGTTTGAGGGCGGCCCGGTGGGTGTCGAGACCATCGCCACTTCTATCGGGGAGGATGCCGGCACCGTCGAGGATGTCTACGAGCCCTTCCTGATCAAGGAGGGCTTCCTCAAGCGGACCCCAAGAGGGCGCGTCGTCACGTCGCTTGCCTATACCCACTTTGGCCGTCCGTCGCAGGCACCGGCTCGGGGACAGATGCTCTGGGATGAGCAGGATCTCTCACTCTAAGGACTTATGGCACAGGGCGGCATGAAGAGTCTGGCCAAGGACACGGTGGTCTATGGCCTTACGAATATCGTCAGCAAGTTTCTCAATTGGCTCCTGGCACCCCTCTACATCCGGGTGCTGGCAACCTCGGCGGAGTATGGCATAGTGACCAATCTCTACGCCTGGGTCAGTGTGATCTTAGTGGTGCTGACGCTTGGGCTGGAGACGGGGCTCTTCCGCTTCATCAATACCTCCGATAAGCCGCAGCAGGTCTACGCCACATGTCTCAAGGTGCTGTCGGTCCCGGTACTGATCTTCCTCCTCATCGGTCTCACTCAGACGCAGGCGATAGCGGACTTCCTGAAGTACCCCCTTCACCCGGAGTACGTAGGGATGTTTGTCGTCATCGTGGCCATGGATGCCCTGATGTCGCTCCCCTTTGCCTACTTGCGGTATCAGCATAAGCCCTGGCGCTTTGCCTTCTACAAGTTCCTCTTCATAGGGCTGAATATCTTCTTCAACCTCTTCTTCCTTATCCTCTGTCCGAGACTGGAGGCAGCGGGATACGATCTCCCCGACTGGCTCTACCGACCCGGCATGGGAGTAGGGTATATCTTCGTCTCCAACCTCCTCGCCTCAAGCATCGAGGCACTGATGATGCTGCCGCTATTCCGGTACGGGCTCAAGGGCTTCGACCGAGAGCTTCTGCCGAGGCTGGCGCGATACTGCGGTCCCCTGGTGTTGCTTGGGCTGGCGGGCGACTTCAATAAGATGGCCGGTCAGGTGCTGATCCCTTACCTCTATGCCGACCACGGCGAGGGGATGACGGCGCTCGGGATCTTTGGCGGAAATCTCAAGATCTCGGTTATTATGGTGATGTTCCTGCAGGCGTTCCGCTTCGCCTACGACCCCTTCGTCTTTAGCAAGATGAAGTCGCGAGACGCCGGTCAGGCGTATACAATGGCGATGACCTACTTCATCCTCTTCGCCTCCGTTATCTTCGTCGGGGTGATGTTCTGGATCGATGTCTTCAAGGTCATCGTCCGTCCCGACTACTACTCCGGGCTAGTGATCGTGCCGTGGATGATGTTCAGCGAGATCCTCTTCGGGATCTACTACAACCTCTCTGTCTGGTATAAGGTGACGGATCGGACCTACTACGGGGCGCTCTTTGCCGTGATCGGTCTCGTCGTCACGCTTACGATCATCACGCTGGGCGTGCCGCGCTACGGCTTCATAGCCTGTGCCTGGGCCGCCGTCAGCTGCAACCTCGTCATGCTCCTCCTCTCCTACGTCCTCGGGCAACGTCACCATCCGATAGCATACCGGACACGGTCGGATCTGGGGATCCTGGCGCTGGGAGCACTCTTCTACTTCGGTGGGATGCAGATCCACCCCGAGAGCTTGGCGCTCACGCTTGTACTCCGTACGCTTCTCCTGCTGATCTACATCGGTCTTGCAGGCTATTTCTTTACTCCTGTATTTACTCTTTTGCGTCATTATAGAAAATGAGTACCCAACCATCCAATCCTAAGCCCGAAGATGCAGAACAGCCTCAGGTAAAGAAGAACGAAGGCTTCGTCGGCTTCCTTAAGGAGTACTTTGACCTCGGTCTCGACAAGGAAAATGAGCTGAAGACCATCGAGTCGATTGCCGCCGATGTCGACTTTAAGGGTCCGAAGATGTGGATCCTGATCTGTGCGATCTTCATCGCGTCGCTGGGACTGAATATGAACTCCACCGCCGTCATCATCGGTGCGATGCTCATCTCCCCGCTCATGGGTCCTATCCTCGGCTTCGGTCTCGGGCTTGGGATCACCGACTTCAAGCTGGTCAAGCGTAGCCTCAAGAACCTCGGAATGATGACCCTCATCGGCATCACCACCGCTACAGTCTACTTCCTCCTCTCACCGGTGGAGACCATCACTTCGGAGCTCCTCGCCCGCACGCAGCCGACCTTCTACGATGTGCTGATCGCCTCCTTCGGCGGTCTGGCAGGCATCACCGCCGGTGCCAGTAAGAATAAGGGGAACGTGATCCCCGGTGTCGCCATTGCCACCGCCCTCATGCCTCCGCTCTGTACAGCAGGATACGGCATCGCGACGATGAACGTCCACTACTTCATCGGAGCCTTCTACCTCTACATCATCAATGCCGTCTTCATCGGTCTCGCTACCTACATCACCGTCCGCGCGCTCGACTACCCGCGGGTCACCTATGTCGATAAGAAGCGGGGGCGGCTGCTCAATCGTGCCGTCGCCGCCATCGTCATCTGTACACTCCTGCCCAGTATTTACCTGGCTTGGCAGATGGTACAGACCACAGTCAAGGAGCAGGCTGAGCGAAACTTCATCCGGTCTGAGATCACCGGTGATGACCGCTATGTGCTCTCCTACGACTCCTACAAGCGTGGGGACTCCACCTTCATGACCGTGAATGTACTTGGCGCGGAGATCACCGAGGAGGAGGAGAAGGTGCTGGATGCGAAGCTCGACGGCTATGGCCTCCACAAGACCGCCCTGATGATCCAGCAGAATTATGACCGGCAAAACGTACAGCGTCTCCGCTCCTCGATCCTCGATGACGTCTACAGGGGCAATGGCGGACGCGGAACCGCTGACCTCGTTGCCTATCAGCACTACCAGATCGACTCTCTGCAGAGACTGCTCTCCCAGTATGCCATTATTGGTGAGGAGTCGCAGCGACTTGCCGTTGATATGAAGGCGCTCTTTCCAGAGGTGAGTCAGCTGGAGTTTGGCGACGTGATCACCTACAATCAGGACTCCCTTGAGGTCGTTCGTCCGGACACGACCTTCCTTGTCCGAATCTATACGCGCTCCAGCAAGCTCACCGAGGAGAGGGAGCAGACCATACGTCGCTGGGTGGCCATTCGGATCCCCAGGTCAAGGGTCGACATCCTCACATCAGCCAAGAAGAAGTAGTAGCGGTATGAATACCCACGGCAAGCTCTTCCGCCTTACCAGCTTTGGTGAGTCGCATGGTCCCTGTATCGGAGGGGTCATCGACGGCTGCCCTGCCGGCCTCAGAGTCGACAGCGATGAGGTTGCGTATCAGCTTGCCCGCAGGCGAGGCGGAGCCACAGAGGGATCGACCGCCCGTCGGGAGAGTGACCGAGTCGACTTTATCTCCGGTCTCTTGGACGGTGTCACTACCGGCACGCCGCTCGCCTTCCT
>NZ_CAKRLH010000067.1 GCF_934359325.1 uncultured Porphyromonas sp. | reverse complement strand
ACGGCGGCCAATGTGGTGGCGGAGGTGCAGCGGCCGACGCTGGTGCTGTCGCACAATAAGACACTGGCGGCGCAGCTCTACGGAGAGTTTAAGAGCTTCTTCCCCCACAATGCTGTCGAGTACTTCGTCTCCTACTACGACTTCTACCAGCCGGAGGCCTATCTCCCCACCAACGATCTCTACATCGCCAAGGACATGTCGATCAATGACGAGATCGAGAAGCTCCGTCTCCGTACCACCACACAGCTGCTCTCCGGTAGGCGCGACATCATCGTTGTCGCCTCCGTCTCCTGCATCTACGGTATGGCCAATCCTCGGGACTACGCCGCCAAGAAGATCCTCATCCGGGGTGGTCAGCAGATCGAGCGGGACGAGCTGCTCCACCAGCTGGTGCAGATCTACTACACGACCGCTCAGGGGGAGTTTAAGCCCGGCACCTTCCGCTCCAAGGGCGACACCGTCGATCTCTTCCCCGCCGTGGAGGATTACCAGGGGATCGCCTACAGGATCGAGTTTTGGGGCGACGAGATCGACCGGATCTCCTCCTTTGTCCCCCTCACCGGTGAGGAGATTGAGGAGCTGGACGAGGTCTTTGTCTACCCGTCCAATCTCTTTGTCACCACCAAGGAGCAGACCGACTGGGCAATGGCGGAGATCAAGAAGGATCTCGACAAGCAGACGAGCCTCTTTGAGCAGGAGGGGAAAAAGATGGAGGCTGACCGACTCTTCGAGCGGGTCACCAACGACCTCGCCATGCTGGAGGAGCTCGGCTACTGCTCCGGCATCGAGAATTACTCCCGCTACTTCGATGGACGACAGCCGGGCGAGCGTCCCTACTGCCTCCTCGACTACTTCCCCGAGGACTACCTGATGATCATCGACGAGAGCCACGTCACGATCCCTCAGGTGCGAGGGATGTATGGCGGCGACCGGCAGCGGAAAGAAAACCTCGTCTCCTACGGCTTCCGCCTCCCGGCGGCGATCGACAATCGCCCGCTCCGCTTCGACGAGTTTGAGCAGATGCAGGGCGACGTCATCTACGTCTCCGCCACGCCGGGCGACTATGAGCTGGAGAAGAGCGACGGCATCATCGTCGAGCAGCTGATCCGCCCGACGGGACTCCTCGACCCGAGGATAGAGGTTCGCCCGACAAAGAACCAGATTGATGACCTCGTCGAGGAGATCAATACCCGCATTGAGCGGAGTGAGCGGGTGCTCGTCACCACGCTGACGAAACGGCTGGCGGAGGAGCTGGCGGAGCACCTCGCCGACCTCGGGATCAAGACGGAGTACCTCCACAGCGAGGTGGTGACGATCCGCCGTGTGGAGATCATGGAGGGGCTTCGGCGCGGAGACTTCGACGTCCTCGTGGGGGTCAATCTCCTCCGTGAGGGGCTTGACCTGCCGGAGGTGTCGCTCGTCGCCATCTTTGACGCCGACAAGGAGGGCTTCCTCCGCAACCACCGCTCCCTCACCCAGACTGCCGGTCGTGCCGCACGTAATGTCAATGGTCTCGTCATTTTTTACGCCGACAAGATCACCGACAGCATGCGGATGACGATGGACGAGACCGAGCGGCGGCGAAAGATCCAGATGGCGTATAATGAGGAGCACGGCATCACGCCCCATCAGGCGATCAAGTCCTCCACCACCTCGATCCTCGACATGACCGGGCCGAGCAAGACCGCCGACGCTGCCACCCCGAGGGAGTACCGCATCGAGCACGCCAAGGAGTCAGCGGCGGAGAAGAGCCTCGACTTCCTCAAGACGGATAACCTCGCCGACAAGATCGAGAAGACCCGCGAGGCGATGCAGGCAGCCGCCAAGGCGCTCGACTTCGTCGCCGCAGCCCAGCTGAGAGACATCCTCTTCGAGCTACAGGCGGAGGAGGGCGGATCAGAGGCGGCGACGGAGCTGGAGAAGAGTGCTGCCAAGCGCATCGCCGCCCGCGACCACGAGCGGTCGGCACACGAGGCAAATAAGCTGGGGAAGAAAAGGCGCTGACCCATGACCGATATCTCCTGGATGACCCCCGGACAGCGGGAGGCGATGGAGTGCTTCCGCTCCTTCATCAGTAGCGACGAGGAGACCGTCTTCGTCCTCCGAGGCTACGCCGGCACCGGCAAGACCACCCTCCTCCGCTCCTTTGTCGACTACGTCAGCGACCTCGGGGCGCTCTATGTACTTGCCGCCAGCACCGGCCGTGCGGCCAAGATGCTCACCCTCCGCACCGGTATGGAGGCGCAGACCCTCCACTCGCTCATCTACCACTTCCACCGCTATGGCGACAGCATCAAGGACCTCCTTGAGGATGAGAAGGGGGAACGCAGCCATGCCGTGCCGGACAACGATCCGGCGGAGGAGATGCTCTCCCTCTTCAGCGCCTCTACCATCTCCGACGATGATCGGCAGTGGGGGCTGCGGGTCTACTTCATCGATGAGGCATCGATGATCTCCGACCGGGAGACGAAGGGCGGGATGCTCAGCTTCGGCAGCGGCAACGTCCTCGCAGACCTCTTTAAGTACGACCCCGAGGGGAAGTTCGTCTTCGTCGGTGACGACAGCCAGCTCCCGCCCGTAGGGCAGGACTACTCGCCCGCCCTCGTGCCGGAGTATATGGAGATGCTCTACGACGTCCGCGCCACCGGCTGCCAGCTCACGGAGATCGTCCGGCAGGATAGTCGGAGTGGCATCGTCCTCGCCGCCGCCGAGATCCGCGCCCTCTACCTCGACCCTCCGGAGGTGAAGTGGGGCGCCCTTCCCCTCAAGGGCTACGACGACATTGTGATCTGCGACGATCAGGAGACGCTCGTAAGCGACTACCTTACGGCGATTGGCGACAAGGACTTCGATCGCTGCACCTTCATCTCTCTCTCCAATAAGCGCTGCGCCGAGGTCTCCCGCCGCGCGAGGGAGCTCTACGGCTACATGGCGCCCGTGGAGGTGGACGACCTCCTCCTTGTGACCCAAAACGACCTCACCACCGGCCTCGCCAATGGCGACCTCATCGAGGTGCTCGAGGTCTCCCTCTCGCGGAAGAGGGTCCGCGGTGGGGTCACCTTCGTCCCCGTCCGGGTGCGGAATATCGACGACAGTGCCGAGTACGAGACCCTGCTGATCCTCGATCTGCTGGAGCAGGATGCCCCGGGACTCTCCTCCGCCGACTACAAGGCGCTCTACAAGGACTTCGCCATCCGGATGCGGAAGGAGGGAACCAAGCCCGGCTCTCGGGGCTTTCGGAAGTCCCTCCGGGAGGATCCCTACCTCAATGCACTCCACTGCCGCTACGGCTACGCCCTCACCTGCCACAAGGCGCAGGGCGGCGAGTGGCCCGAGGTCTTCATCGACCTGCCGGTCTGGCTCATGAAGGAGCCCAAGAGCGAGGCCTACCGCTGGGTCTACACCGCCCTCACCCGCGCCAGGTCCGTCGCCCACCTCGCCAAGTCCTTTGTCATCAAGTAGAGAGAAAAAAGCTCTCGCCCCTGTCACGATCGACAGGGGCGAGAGCTTTTTTTTTTTGCTCCAGTGCCGATGGTGACGCATGTGAAAATAGTCAATCGGTGGTAGGCCTGCATCCGAAGGATGCCCGCTCCATAGCGTTTGTATGGTTGTTGTTCTCGCAAATTCAGGCTACCTTTGGTGTTGGAATTATTTGAAGTATATCCAACATTGCTATGAGAGGAAAAACGCTCAGCCAGCAAATACTATCTGCTAACGACGGTTCAATTTTCTTTCGGACCGACTTTCCCCGGTATCATCCCGAGAGTGTAGGTCGTACGCTTTCGGGCTTGGTTGAGGAGGGTGCTCTTGTCCGTATTGCCTCCGGTGTTTACCTAAAACCCAAGCAGAGCAAGTATGGACCGATTATGCCATCTGTTGACAAGATTGTCCAGGCTATTGCCGAGCGGGATAAGGCTCAGGTATTGCCGTCCGGGGTCACTGCTCTGAATGCTCTTGGGCTGTCCACTCAGGTCCCTATGACCCATTCGTTTCTGACAACAGGAAGTGCACGTACTCTCTATTTAGGTGATCGAAAAGTGATCCTCAAGAGAGCCGTCCCCAGGAACTTTGCGTACAGCACTCAGCTTATCCCCCTTCTTGTCCAGGCGCTGAAAAGCTTGGGTGAACAAAATATAGACGAGGAGATATTGTCCCGGATGCGTGAGTTGATCAATCAGGAAAAAGAGGTCAGAGCTCTGGCTGAGGATGTGGCTATGATGCCGGCATGGATGCAACGAATTGTCAAGCCGATGCTTAACGAATGATGAGAAAGCTGTGGATCAAGAATACTCCTGAGGATAGGATCGCAATACTTCAGCAAGCTGAGAGAGCTCATACAGGGGTCACACTATTTGCCGTTGAGAAGGATTGGTGGGTGACTGCTACGCTATATGCGTTGTCGAGGTGTGCGTGTGCCCCATATCTGTCCTTTAAGGGAGGTACTTCCCTCTCTAAGGGCTTTGGTCTGATTGAGCGCTTCTCGGAGGATATTGACATTGCCCTACAGCACTCTTTTTTCGGCATAGAGCCTATTAACAGAAGTCAGCGGGACAAGCTGCGTAAAGTCTCTCGTGCATATATTCATAATACATTGTCCGGGCAGTTGGATGATGAGCTGAAACAGATGGGAGTCTATGGGTATCGGATCGAGAATGTGACACAGGTCTCGGCCGGGGCTGGCGCTCCTAAGCCTATCGATAGTGATAAGGATCCGACCACCATCCTTGTGTATTATGAGAGTGTCATTGAGGAGTCTATTGCATACATTCCTCAGCGCGTAAAGGTGGAGATCAGCTGTATGTCTATGGCTGAACCTGTGGAGACAAGGAATATCCGCTCTATGATTGCTGATGTCTTTCCGGCGGAGGACGAGAGTGGGGTTAGCTTCCCCACGGTGCTCCCTACGCGTACTTTCCTCGAGAAGATATTTCTCTTAGCCGAGGAGTTTCAGAAAGATAGACCCAGATACTTGCGTATGAGCCGACATCTATACGACCTTGAGCGCTTGATGGATTGTGCTTATGGAGTGGAGGCTCTTAGTGACAGACGACTCTATGATGCTATTGTGGAGCATCGTCGGCTACAATACGCTCTGAGGTATGTGGATTACGAGCTTCTCTCTCCAAGTCGTATCACGATCGTTCCGCCACAAAAAGTCCTCCACGACTGGACAAGTGACTACAAAAATATGAGAGAGCACTTCATCTATGGTGCTTCTTTGCCCTTTGATCAACTGCTCTGCCGGATAGAGGAGTTGCAAACTCGGATCAGAGACTTAGGGAGAAATTGATGTCGATGACGCCGGAATGGCTTGTTCTGCTCTATCCCCCGCTTACTCGCGCCGGTAGCCGGCGATGGAGATCCCCCTGAGTCCTACGTATTGTCTTTCCGATTTGCTCTCTTAATTCTCCTATTCAGTAATGTGGCGAGATACCAAGCGACTGGCGCCAAGGCACCTACCAGAGCAGCAGTCCACAAACCGTTTCGATCTAAACAGGATATTGGTGCCACCAAAAATATAACGACAATGACTGCATAGATTAGTATAAAGAGAAGTAGCTGTGTGGCACTTACTCTTTGTTTCCTTTTGATACTCATGCTTGCATCTCCAATATTATCCGCTTACTCGCGCCGGTAGCCGGCGATGGCATCGGCGATGGAGATGCCCTGGGTGATCCGCTTCGCCATGCCGATGCCGTCTCGTACCCCGCCGGCGATCTGCAGCCCCGGGTACTCCGTCTCCAGTCGGCGGATGTCCTCGTGGATCCCCTCCGTCGTCAGGTCATACTCCGGTATGGCATGGCTGTAGGGGGCGACGAAGACGAGGTCCGGCCGGACATCCTGCGGGATCTTCATCATATCGTACAGCTCCGAGAGGGCGATCTCCTGCCGCTCCTCGAGGCTCGTGTCGGTCACCAGCTCCGGATTGCGCAGCCCGCCCATAAATATCGTGAAGAGTGCACTATCCTCATACGGCACTTTCCCATCGAAACAGGAGGAGGGGAAGAGGATCCCCAGCACCCGCCGCCGCTCGCAGGTCGGCACTAAGGCACCGAAGGCCCTTCGCTCCACCCCGGGGAGGTGGTCAAAGCCCACCACCACCTCCGTGATCGGAGCGTAGACGAGCGTCCGTATGCGATCGAAGCGCCCTGCCCAGTCGTCCGGGAAGAGAGGGGGAAGGAGGTCGGGACGGATCGTCGTCACCACATGGTCGCACCGGACCGTCTCGCTCTCTCCCCCGGAGGTAAAGGTCACCTCATACCGGTGATCCTCAGCGGGACAGATGCGGATATCGGTGGCACCGGTGACGAAGCGCCCGCTGCGGGAGGCCTTCCGCTCGATCCCCTCGATCAGGTGCGAGAGCCCACCGACGACGTTGAAGACCTTCTTCGTCGCCTTCTTGTCCCGCTCCGTCGGCTTCCGCTCCCTCATCAGCTTCATCGAGCCGCCGATGAAGCTCCCATACTTCCGATCCAGGTCGTAGAGCTTAGGCAGCGCCAGCCGTGTCACCAGCTTGTAAGGGTCGCCCGCATAGACCCCGCCGATGAAGGGATCCACCGCGTAGTCCACCATGCTCTTCCCGAGGCGCCTCTCGGCGAGATCCCCGACGCTCTCATTGGGGTCGGTGCCCCGCTTCACGAGGGGCTCGAAGGGGATGTGCAGCTTGTCCCGCCACGAGAAGAGCGGGGTCGTGAGACCGCTGATCGGGCCCGACGGCAGCGGGTGGAAGCGGTCTCCCTTCCAGATCCAGCGCGCCTCCGAGGCCGACTTTGCCACCTCCATCTCCGCCTCCGGCGCGACGTACTCAAAGAGCTCCGCCACCTCGGGCGTGGAGACCGACCCGGTATTGGGTCCGGTCTCAAAGGTGTACCCCGCCTGCTGATGCGTCTGGATCTGTCCACCCAGTCGCTCCTCCCGCTCGAGGAGGAGGAAGGGGATCTCGTGCATATCGCACCCTGCCGCCACCGACATACCTGTAAGTCCCCCGCCGATGATCACCACGCGGGGCTGCTGCTTATCCTCTGCTGTCATACTCTATCTATTCTTTGGTTACGACAAAGGTAGGGAAAAAAGAGGCCAATGGTTTACAGGCTCCGGTGCCTCGCCATCCAGAGTCCTCCCCCCGGTGAAAGGAATGCATCCCTGCCGGGGTGCAGGCACCGGCCGAGTGCGCTGTCTTGTCGGACGGGTCGGACAAGTCGGACGGGTCGGACGGTCTGCACAAACGTACCGGCTTAGACAGCACGCCGGCATCCGAAGGGTGCCCGCTCCCTAGGCATCGGTCGAGGCACGAAGTGCCGACGACCGATGTATAAGCGTGCGCGTTATGTCTCGACCCCTTGTGGGTCGCCGGGAAGGGGGTGGCTGCTCGGCGACCCGCAAGGGGTCGCGGGGGTAGGGGGGGCTGCACATCGGTCACCGCTTTGCGGATGACCGATGCCTATGGAGCGAGCACCCGCAAGGGGTGCCACGCCGGTCTGTCTTACCCTTTCGTTGAAAAGGCCTGACGATCCCGCGGGGGGGCGAAGCCCCGGAGGGATCATCGATTTTTGCTCGGATTGACCGTAAAGACATTTCCCAATGGCTACCCGGTAGAGGACCCCGGAGGGGTCCTTTCTGCATAGCCCGCGGTCAAGG
Source organism: uncultured Porphyromonas sp. (assembly GCF_934359325.1). Taxonomy (GTDB): domain Bacteria; phylum Bacteroidota; class Bacteroidia; order Bacteroidales; family Porphyromonadaceae; genus Porphyromonas_A. Next base: position 366 of record NZ_CAKRLH010000067.1, on the reverse strand, counting down.
CACGAAGTGCCGAAGACCCCGGGTCACCTGCGATACGCCTTATCTATCCGACCCCGAGAGGGTGTCACTCCACCGGACGATCTCCATTCCGAGCGACCCCTGGCGGGGTCGAGGGGAGTGGTTCGGGCTATGCTTTCCCGGGGTCGTCGGGGCTTTGCCCCTCCGACCACCGGGCTATGCAGGATGCACCCCTCCGGGGTGCCCTCCCTGCCCCTCCCTTTCTACGTCTTCTGAGTAGGCCTTGGGTTTCAGGGGCAATTCTTTTACCGGTATTAGTGATCTCTAATACCGGTATTAGTCTTTTCTTTTACCGGTAATAGTTTTCTCTAATACCGATATTAGATCGGGGTGAGAATCTGTGTCGGG
>NZ_CAKRLH010000066.1 GCF_934359325.1 uncultured Porphyromonas sp. | reverse complement strand
GGCGAGGGGTGCGGTGCCCGCAGGATCAGATGCCGCTCCGGGTCGATGAGGCGTGCCTTCTGCTGCGCATCCGAGCCCCAGAGGATGAAGACGAGGTGCTCCCGACGCTCAGCGAGGAGCTCTATCGCCCTATCCGTAAAGTGCTCCCAGCCCCAGCCGTGGTGGCTGCGCGGGCGGTGAGCAGTGACGGTGAGGGTCGCATTGGGGAGGAAGACACCCTGCCGAGCCCAGTGGGTCAGATCCCCGGATAGGGGCTTCTTCACCTCAAGGTCGTCGGCCAGCTCCTTGTATATATTGTCAAGCGAGGGCGGGATCATCACTCCACTGGGGACGGAGAAGGCTAGACCCATCGCCTGCCCGACGTTGTGGTAGGGGTCCTGCCCGACGATCACCACCTTGACTCGGTCAAAGGGGCAGAGATTGAAGGCGTTAAAGATCAGTGGTGGCGGAGGGAAGCACTGTCCCTCGGCGTAAGCCTGCCGCACTCGGTCGGTCAGCTGTCGGAAGTAAGGCTGCTCGAAGTCATCCCTCAGCACCTCCTTCCAGGATCTCTCTATCTGTACATTCATTGTCTCAAGTAATCCAGCAGGTCAGTCAGCTCCTCCCCCACGCCCTTGCGGAATGGGTCTGTCTCCTCAGCACGGGCTCGGGCGAAGCGGGCGATCCGCTGCCGCATCTCAGGCTGCCGCTCCGCAAGGCGGGAGAGACCGCGCAGGATATAGGTCGCCTGGAGTGGGCGCTCCTCAGACAGAACCTCCGCGGCGGAGTCGAGAGAGTGCTTGACAAATCGGGACGAGGCAGTGCCGGCGACGGCGAGCCGGGTCAGCACCACCCACGGCAGGACGGAGTCGGGAGACTGCTTCGCCACCTCCCGAGCCACACGTTCCTCCTCGCCGGATCCGATCAGCAGCAGGACTACCAGCTGCTCCGACTCCTCGATCGTGCGACACTGGGAGGCGAGCGTGAGGAGATCCTTGCGGGTCAGCTCCTCTCGGGGACGGATCATCAGGGAGAGGAGGCGCATCTCGCGCACCTCCTTCGTCCACATCAGGTCGGCGAGTGAGCGGTCGCGCGGCTGCTCCTCGGCGATCTCCCGCAGGTCGGGCAGGCTGACGCCGAAGTTGATCCCGTACTGCAGTCCCTTGTCGCGCATGCTCTTGGAGACGTCGCCATTCATCCGCTTGCGGAGCCGCTGCCGGATCGCATTGAGCCGGTTGTGCCACTTCCCCTCGCCGTAGACCTTGTGCTCCTTACGGAGGTAGCTCTCGAGGGGCAGCGCCAGCGTGCGGTACTGCTCGCTGTAGCGGAGGTTTTGCTCTATAAATCCCTCGGTGTAGTCGATCTCCACACTGTCATCCCGTAGCGAGAGGCAGGGATTGACAAAGCCGATATAGGGCGCCATGCCGGTGGCTCGGTCGCGACGGATCGCCTCCTCCTTCAGCTCAGGATCCACCTCCGTGCCAAAGCGGGCAACAAGGTCGGCTGCCGCCTCGTAGTCTCCGCAGCTCTTGATGCGTTGCAGCTCTCGCAGTAGCTCACCAAAGATCTCTCTTAGCCGCTCGTAGTCGTGTATGAGGACAAAGTGCTCCCCATTGACCTTCTCCATAGTCACCACTTCGGGGTACTGCAGGGCGTAGCGGGCGATGAGGGCGCGGTTTTGCATATGTGCCTCACGCAGTACGATGTCGTCGCCGAGTCGGGAGAGCTGAGTGATGAGGGCGGAGGTGAGGTAGCGGTCATACTCTGCTCGGTAAGCGTCAGTCGAAGGCAGGATACCCAGCTCGACCAACTTCGGGTCGGCGATGAAGTAGAGGGCATTGATGTCCGCCCGCGCCTCCTCGATGCAGGAGTCGTACTCCCTCAGGTCGGCGCCCGAGACGCCGGGGAGGAGCTTCCCAGAGCCATGACCGATGATCTCGTGGAGGTCGGTGTGGAGCATGTCTGCCTCGGCGCCGTAGCGTCTCAGCCGCTCCTTCACCTCCTCACCGTGATAGAAGAGGTCTATCGAGACGGCACTGCGGTAACGGTCTATGGCGAGGGAAATATTGGAGAGCGTGACACTCTTGCTCCCCACCTCGGCGCGCATACGCTCGTCATTGGGGAGGTTGATCCCAAGTGGCGAAGCGGGGTAGCTGTCTCCCGCCAGCATCACCACGTCGATGGCGCGGGCGGCACGACCGAGGGGCTCTGTCCGCTTGTAAGCTTCGTCGATGGGCGACTGCTCCTCGAAGTAGCCCGCCAGCTCCACGATCCGGCGCACCCGCTCGGTTCCATCGGGATCCTCCAGCTCCACGATCCCCTCGTAGGAGCCCTTCAGCCCGAGCGGATCGTCATAGGTCTCGATGAAGCCATGGATCAGGTCCACCGGCTCCAGCAGGCGCACCCAGGCCTCACTGTAGTCGGCAAAGGCGTCGATGTCCCCGCTCTCGTAGTAGGCTATCAGCGTCCGGAGGGTTTCCCTTGCCGCTTCGCTTGGGGCGTAAGAGAGTGCGGCTGTGAGCTGCCGGACAATCGCCTGCAGAGAGTCGCCGTAGAGCCCATCGGTATGGGCGGTCAGCTCCCGTAGCTCGCCCCTTTCATCCTTAATGAGTCGGCTATTCAGCCCCGGAGCGATGCGGTACTTGTCCTTCCTTTCCTCATAAAACCTCTGCGCTTCAACGGTGGTGACGCCCGGTCCGTAGAAGTTGACCGCTGATCGCTCCACCAGTGTCTCTCGGTCGCCGTCCGCCCGCCGCAGCGGGTCCTTGGTCGGGTCGAAGATCATTTCCTCCAGAGCATCCAAGGTGAAGCCCTGCGCCTCGAGGTACGCCTCCACATCGTACGGCAGCTGCAGCACTGCCTCGTGGAAGTAGGTCCGGCTAAAGGCGGGAACCGTTTTGGTCTCCTTGTAGTGGTGGTGGAAGCCGGAGTACATCCAGAATTGCGTCAGATAATCCTCCACATCGTGATTGCGGAAGGTCCCTTGCTCCCAGATCGCCTCCAGGATCGTCCGCGCGGCGAGCGCCATCGGGTGATGCTGCAGGTAGAGAATGTCCCGGCCGTAGAGGCACGCCTCGGCGAGGTGATAGACGTACCGCTGAGCTTGCGGCTCCAGAGCCTCCCAGCCGGGGACCCGGTAGCGCAGGATGTCGATATGCTTGGAGTGGAAGACGAGATCGCCTGCCGTTGATTTCTGTGTCATATAGGGAAAAGAAGATTACCAGTCACGATAGCTGCTGCCACCGATGAACTCTCGCAGGAGCGAACCGTGAGGAAGCAGCTCCTCCGGGATCGGATCAAAGAACCGGAGCTCCCGCTGCAGCCGCGCCGCGATCGGGTAAACTGGGCTCATCTCCGGCACCCTACTGATCGCCAGCTCTGCTTGCTGCCTCAGCGCCCCGAGCTCGTAGACCATGGCGCTATTGAAGATCACGTCCGCCTCCTCCTGATAGGGGAAGACCCACTTCTCCTCACCAGCCCGCACATCAGCCCAGGAGGTAAGCGTCTCCTCCGGCGGCTTGTTACGATACTTCACATCTCTCACCATCCGTCGCAGCAGGCGGTTGTCGCTTGTGCTGAGCCAATTGTGCTTGTCGTAGGATATGGCAGTCAGGGCGGAGACGTAGATTTTGTACGACGACGCCTCCACGGCATCAGTGAGGATGATCGGATTGAGCCCGTGTATCCCCTCGATGATGATCATATCCTGCTCAGAGAGTCGGAGGTTATTCCTCGAGTCCATCACCCGCTGTCCGAGGGTAAAGTCGTACCGCGGCATAGGCATCTCCTCCCCCCGGACCAGCCCCTTCAGCGTCTCCCTGAGGAAGGGAAGGTCGAGCGCATAGACCGACTCATAGTCCGGCTGTCCCGCCTCATTGTGCGGGGTGATCGCGCGATTGACATAGAAGTCATCCAGAGAGATCGGGTAAGGCCGGATCAGGTGCGTCAGCAGCTGGGTCGTCAGTCGACGGGAGAAGGTGGTCTTACCCGACGAAGAGGGTCCCGAGATCAGCACCGCTGACACCCCCTTGTCCCTGTGCAGACGGGCGATGTGGGAGGCGATGGCGGCGATCTGCTTCTCCTGCTGCGCCTCTGCCACCTGGATCATCTGCGTCGTCCTACCGGATCGGATTAGGAGATTGAGCGGCGTCACGTCCTCCACACTCAGACCGGTGATCAGCCTATGTTGCGAGTCGAGAGCCTTGAAGAGCTTGGGCTGCAGCTCCCGCTCCGCCAGTGTGGTGGGGTCGCTCCGGTCCGGCACTCGGATCAGGAATCCGTCATTAGCCGGTTCGAGGTCGAAGAGGTGGATCTGTCCCGTCCGCGACAGCACCTGATGGAGAATATAGTAGTACGAGCCCTTCAGCTCCCAGAGGACCACAGAGTAGCGCCCGGAGTCGTTGATCAGGGCTGCCGTGTCCACATCGCCCAGCTCCTCCATGTACTGAATCGCCTCCTCGGCAAATAGTCTCGTCCGCTGTATCGGCAGGTCCTCGTCGATCAGACGCTGGACGTACGCACGCACCCGACTCAGCTCCTCCGTTGTCGGACGCCGGTCGCCGATGGTGCCGTAGTAACCCTTAGCGAGGGCAAATTCGAGCTTCATCGTAGGCAGCTTCAGCTCCCTCGCGGCAGCGGTCAGCAGGAGCGCCAGCGTCCGGATGTATGCCCGACTGCCCTCCTCCGAGCTGTAGTCGAAGAAGGTGAGCCGACAGGACTCCACGATCGGGCGCTGGAGTGCCCAGGGATGGTTATTCATCGTAGTGGCCAGCGCATCGCTGATGCCGACCGCCTCAAACTCACTACGGAAGTGGTCAAAAACCTCCGCCGGGCTCAGCAGCTCCTCCGTCGCGAGGCTCCGCTTGATCTGCGGGAGAAATATCGTCTTAGCCGTTATCATACTCTATCTCGATCTCTATACAAGACCTCTACATCATACCTTAGTCTATAGCTCCTCCCTGCCCTCGCCCACTTCCTCAAATGTACCACAAATTTTTTCTCCCCCTATTTCTTGGGACAATTAAAGCTGTCCCCCGCTTGGATGCCTAAACACAGGCTCCGAGCGGGGGACAGCTTTTTTTGTTTCCCGACACTACGCCTTGCGTGCTACGTAAAGCCCGCAGACGCCGGGGAAGAAGATACGGTAATGGCACTGCTCCAGACCGGCTCGCTCCATGAGCGCGGTCATTCGCTCCCTCGCTGGGACGCGAGCCACGGAGTGGAGGAGGTAGTCGTACGCCTCGGGATCGTCGGAGTAGCGCTGCGCCATCCGCCGGAGGTAGAGCCGGGTGTAGAGCCGGTAGCCGGCGTGGAGGAGTCCGCTCTCCGGCTCTGTTAGCTCCAGCACAGCAACGGTGCCGCCGGGCGTGAGCACCCGAGCAAACTCTCGGAAACCCTGCTCCAGGGAGGCAAAGTTGCGGACGCCAAAGGCGCAGGTGACCGCATCGACAGCCTCGTCAGGCAGATCAATGTCCAGCGCATCGCCGACACCAAATCCGATCCGATCTGCCAGCCCGGCAGCCTCCACCTTACGCACACCGACAGCCATCATCTCCCGGGAGAGATCCATGCCGGTGATCTGAGCCTCAGGACAGGCGTGCGCCAGCGCTATCGCCACGTCACCCGTGCCGGTCGCCACGTCGAGGATCTGTCTCGGGTGGGTGCCGGCGACAGCCTGCACCAGCACGCGACGCCAGTAGCGATCGAGGCCGAGCGAGTTGAGCTTATTCAGCAGATCGTACTGCGGCGCGATCTGGTCAAACATCTGCCGGATCTGGGTGGGGAAGGCGGGACTCTCCCGCCTCGGCTCACTTGGCATGCTGACGGATCCAGTCGGTGACGTTGGTCTCTATGCGCTTCTCGATATCGCCGGTCTCGTGACGCTCGAAGGGCTCGTCCATGATGTCATTGAAGAGCTCAATGTAGCGCTCCGAGACGCTGTCGCAGTAGGCGTCGGTCATCTCCGGCACCTGCTGTCCCTTCTCGCCCTGGAAGCCGTGATCGATGAGCCACTGGCGGACAAACTCCTTAGAGAGCTGGCGCTGGGGCTTCCCTGCCTCATAGAGCTCCTGATAGGTGTCGGCGTAGAAGTAGCGGCTCGAGTCGGGCGTGTGGATCTCATCGATGAGGTAGATCTTTCCGTCCTTCTTACCAAACTCATACTTCGTGTCGACGAGGATGAGTCCCTTCTTCTTCGCCAGCTCGCTTCCGCGCTCGAAGAGACGGAGGGCAATGTCGGAGATGGCCTTCAGCTCCTCGGCAGTCATCAGCCCCTGCTTCACGATCTCCTCCGGGGTGATATTCATGTCATGCCCGGAGTCAGCCTTGGTCGTCGGGGTGAGGATCGGGTGATCGAAGTACTGATTCTCCTTCATCCCCTCGGGCAGGATCACGCCGCAGAGGTTCCGCTCGCCGGCCTTGTAGGCGCGCCAGGCGCTACCGGTGAGGATGGCGCGGACGATCACCTCGAGCTTGTAGGGTTCACAGGCGTGACCGATGGTGACCATCGGGTCAGGTGTGGCGATCTTCCAGTTGGGGACAATGTCCTCGGTGGCATCGAGATTAGCCGCAGCGATGCGATTGAGGATCTCGCCCTTGAAGGGGATCCCCTTGGGGAGGATCACGTCGAAAGCGGATATGCGGTCGGTGGCGACCATCACCAGGAGGCCGTTATCGAGAGTGTATACATCACGGACTTTGCCGTGGAAGACGTTAGTCGTGCCCGGCAGCTTGAGGTCGGTCTGAGTAAGTGCTTTTGCCATGATTGTATGGAAACGTTATGTATATGTGTGTAGTAAAAAAGTGTCTATTCCTTCTTCTCCTTAGCGGCTCCCCGCTTGCGGTCCGCCTGCTCGTAGACGGCGACGATCTTCTTCACGAGACCGTGGCGCATGATATCGCTTCGCTCAAAGTCTATCCACCCGATCCCCTCGATCGAGTGGAGGAGTCGGTCTGCCTCTCGTAGTCCTGAGGTGACGCCTCGGGGGAGGTCGACCTGCGACATGTCCCCCGTGACGATCATCTTCGCCTCGCTACCCAGGCGGGTGAGGAACATCCGCATCTGGTGCGTGGTCGTATTCTGTGCCTCATCGAGGACGACGATGGCGTCATTGAGCGTGCGGCCGCGCATATAGGCGAGCGGGGCGATCTGGATCACGCCGGTGTCCATATAGTCGTGCAGCCGCGTGGGCGGGACCAGCTCCATCAGCGCATCGTAGAGGGGCTGCAGGTAGGGGTCGAGCTTATCCTTCATCTCCCCGGGGAGGAATCCAAGTCGCTCGCCCGCCTCCACAGCAGGACGAGAGAGAATGATCCGGCGAGCTCTCTTTTCTCTAAGAAACTTCACCGCCATCGCTATGGCAAGGAAGGTCTTGCCGGTACCCGCGGGACCGGTGGCAAAGACGAGGTCGTGCTGGTCCACCAGCTGAACCATCTCCTGCTGGTGGGCACTGCGCGGGGTGATCGGCTGACCATAGGCGCCGTAGAGGATCACGCCGTCGCCGCCCTTCCGATCGGGAGACTCGCCCTTGACGATCTCGAGGACGGCGGTCTCGGGAAGGTTATTGAATCGCGCAGCATACTTCTCCAGCCGGTGGAGTACCTTGAGGATCTCCTCGGTCTCCTCCTCGGCGCCCATCACCTTGATCACCGACCCGCGCGCCATGATGCGGAGCTTAGGGTAGAGATCCTTGAGGAGCGTGAGGTTGCTGCTATTGGTGCCAAAGAAGACGACCGGGTCAGCCTCCTCGATCAGGTAGATGTGCTCTGTCATCGCTTGTAGCTCTGGAGCATTTTCTCCGTCTCCGCACGCATACCGTCCATAAGTGCGCCCTTATCCTTTCCCCACAGACTCATGGGTCTCACCAGCTTGAAGGCGCCGCTCTTGTCTATAAAAACAATGGTGGGGACATACTTGCCGCCAAGCTTCTTGAATAAAGACAGCTCCCTCTCGCCGTCATGCGTATTGATCTCATAAAACTGCACCTTGCCCTCATATTCCTTCGCAAGCCGGTCATAGTAGGGACTTAGCCTCTGACAATAGGGACACTCGGGGAAGTAGAACTTGATCACTGTCGGCCGAGGCGCATCGTGAGACCAGATGCTGCTGTCGTAGTCAGCGATAAGGACCGCAAAGTCCTCCGACTCAGGCAGCGGAGTCTC
>NZ_CAKRLH010000065.1 GCF_934359325.1 uncultured Porphyromonas sp. | reverse complement strand
AGTAACACCTTATCAATACGATTTCGTATGAAAAAAATTGTAACCCTCTTAGCAGGCATTGCATGTATGAGCCTGATAGGCATTACCGGATGCGACTCCAAGAAGGAGAAGCCTCTGACAGACAACCCCTTCCTTGAGGCGAGCACGCTGCCCTTCCAGGCACCCGACTTCGCCAATATCCAGGACGAGGACTTCATCCCCGCATTTAAGGAGGGGATCCGCCTCCAGCGCGAGGAGATCAAGGCGATCACCGACAATAAGGAGGCGCCTACCTTCGAGAATACGATCATCCCGCTCGAGAAGAGTGGCGCTATGCTGGGTCGCGTGAGCAGCGTCTTCTTCAAGCTCGTCTCCGCCGACGGTACCGACGCTCGCCGCGAGATCGAGACGGAGGCATCCAAGATGCTGACCGACTGGGACAATGAGCTTAATCTCAATCAGAAGCTCTTCGACCGCATCAAGACGGTCTACGACACGCAGCTGGATCAGCTCCAGGGTGAGGATCGTGCCCTGCTGGAGTATACTTACAAGGGATTTGAGAAAAACGGTGCTGCCCTCCCTGAGGAGAGCCGCGAGGAGTATAAGGAGATCAGCTCCCGTCTCTCTGAGCTGACGACTGAGTTTGGCCGCGTCATCGTCGATGCCCTGGCCGCTCAGACCGTCTGGACGGACGATGAGGCTGAGCTCGATGGTCTGAGCGAGTCACAGCTGGCTCAGGCGCGCTCTGACGCTGAGCAGCGTGGCAAGAAGGCTACCTACGCCCTCGTGCTGACCAATACCACCCAGCAGCCCATCATGGCCTCGCTGAATAATCGTGCCATGAGGGAGAAGGTCTACAACGCCTCCATCCACCGTGCCGACGGCGAGGGTGTCAGTGGTGCCAATACCTGGCCTCTGATCACCGAGATCGCCAAGCTCCGCGCTCGCAAGGCTCAGCTTCTCGGCTTCCCGGACTACGCCAGCTACTCTCTCAATTACCAGATGGCCGGCACCGAGCAGGCTGCCAATGACTTCCTCACTCAGCTCAAGGAGTCCTTTGTCCCCAAGGCTGAGGCAGAGATGGCATCGATCCAGGACTTTGCCCGCAAGACTGAGGGCAGCGACTTTACCCTCCAGCCCTGGGATGTCGTATACTATTCCGCTAAGATGAAGGAGGATCGCTTCCACTTCAGCGACGCTGACGTGCTCCCTTACTTCGAGATCGACTCCGTGCTGCGCAATGGCGTCTTCTACGCCGCTGAGCGCGCTTATGGTCTCACCTTCGAGGAGCGCTTTGACCTCCCTGTCTATGCCGACGATGTCCATGTATTTACGGTAAAGGATAAGGACGGTAGCGACCTCGGTCTCTTCTACTGCGACTACTTCCACCGCGATACCAAGGCTCCGGGCGCCTGGATGGACGAGTTTGTCACCCAGAGCACCTTCGACGGCACGAAGCCGGTGATCTACAACTGCTGCAATTACCCGAAGGCTCCCGAGGGTCAGCCCAACCTCATCTCTTGGGACAACGTGACCACGATGTTCCATGAGTTTGGCCACTCCCTCCATGGCTTCCTCTCCAATAACAAGTACCGCACCATCTCCGGGACTAATACCCCGCGTGACTTCGTCGAGATGCCGAGCCAGTTCAACGAGTACTTCGCCACTGTGCCGGAGATCTTTGACAACTATGCTCGTCACTACGAGACCGGTGAGCCGATGCCTAAGGCGCTGAAGGAGAAGATGCTTCAGTCTGTCCAGTACCTCGCTGCATACTCTCTCGGAGAGAACCTGATCGCCTCCACGATGGACATTCAGTGGCATATGCTCACACCGGATCAGGTGCCGGCAGACGCCGATGCCGCTCAGTGGGATCTCAACCGTCGTCAGGAGCTGGGACTGCTCTGGCAGTCCATCGTGCCCCGCTACTTCCAGACCTACTTCAGCCACGTCTGGGGCGGTGGCTACGCCTCCGGCTACTACAGCTACCTCTGGACTGAGGTGCTGGCAGTCAATATCGCTCAGCGCTTCGAGCGTGAGGGATGGCTCAATCAGGCTGTCGCTCAGGACTTCCGCGATAAGATCCTCTCCAAGGGTCGCACCGTGGATCTGAATCAGGCCTTCACCAGCTTCACCGGCATGGAGCACCCGGACGCCTCTGCTCTCCTTCCCGCACGAGGCATCAAGTAAGGTAATATCCCATCTATGACTCAAGGGCTGTGACGCACCTCTGCGCCGCAGCCCTTGAGTTCTCCTACGCCCTGCAGCAGAGATCAGCCTTATGTAGTCCGCTACAAAAGAGTTACATTTGTGGAGAGTATAACCAGTACCGTAATATAATGAAGCGGCTTTTTGACTTTGTCGTCGTCGGCGGCGGCCTCGCAGGCCTATACTCTGCCTACCATCTCTCCCGACGCGGCTCTGTTGCCTTGATCGCCCAGGGGGCGGTAGAGGACAGTAATTCCTACCACGCACAGGGCGGTATAGCTGCCGTCAGCGCACCGGGGGACACCACCGATGAGCACTACGACGATACGATCGTCGCCGGTGTCTATCTCAATGACCCGGATGCCGTGCGCGTCCTCACGGAGGAGGCGCCGGAGCGGATCCGTGAGGTGATCGGTATGGGGATGGACTTCGACAAGGACCCCGATGGGCGGACCGCTCTCGGACTGGAGGGGGGACATCACCACCACCGGATCCTCCATGCAGGGGGAGATGACACAGGACATCGGATCTCAGACTTTATGATCGGGCAGGTGAGGGCACTGGAGGAGATCACCCTCTTTGAGCACCATGAGGCGCTTGAGCTGATCGTCCGGGAGGGTCGCTGTCGGGGGATCAGAGTCTATGATAAGGAGGCGCACCGGATCGAGCCTTTCCTCGCCGGGAGTGTCATCCTGGCGACGGGCGGGTGTGGTGCGCTCTTTAGCCCCACCACCAATCCTCCCACCGCCCTCGGGGACGGCTGCGCTCTCGCTCATGAGGCTGGGGCGGAGCTGCGAGACATGGAGTTTATCCAGTTCCATCCCACCGGGCTATACACGGAGACGGATCACGCCTTCCTGATCAGCGAGGCGGTGCGCGGCGAGGGGGCGATCCTGCTCAATGATCAGGACAAACCATTTATGAAGGGGCGTCACCCCCTGGCAGACCTTGCTCCGAGGGACGTGGTGGCGCGGGAGATCTTCCGTGAGATGAGGCGGAGCGGTGCTTCGCACGTCCGTCTATCCCTTCGCCACCTCGATCCGGACCGGATCCGACACCGCTTCCCCACCATAACCGCCTATCTCGACTCCCTAGGCATCGACATCACGCAGGAGATCCCGGTGGCCCCGGCGGCGCACTACACCGTGGGTGGCATAGCGACCGACCTGGAGGGACACACTTCTCTACCGGGCCTCTACGCTGTGGGCGAGGCAGCGAGCACCGGCGTCATGGGTGCCAATCGCTTAGCCTCCAACTCTCTCATCGAGTGCCTTGTCTACGGCAAGCGCGTGGCGGAGAGAGCCGAGGGAGACCCGGTCGACCTGACCGATCTACCGGAGGAGACTACACCGGCCTGGGATCGCGACAGGTCTATCGAGTGGTACCGAGTGGAGGGGAAGCCGATCGAGGAGAAGTGCGCCCGACTGATGACCGCCTACTGCGGCATCATCCGTCGAGGGGACGAGCTCCGGCGACTGATCATGCAGCTGGGTGCTGAGGAGGAGCGTATCCGCCCTCTTGTGGGGGAGAACGTCTATGCGCTGATGACGCTGCGGAGGCTGCATCTCTCCACGCTGATCGCCCGTTCCGCTCTCTCCCGAGAGGAGTCGCGCGGCTGCCACTACCGGGAGGACTTCACTGCGACGAAGCCGCAGGGGAGCGTCTTCCACACCCTGATCGACCGGGACGATATCATTCGCCAAGAGCCGGTTGCTGAGGAGTAAGAGCAAGCCATTTTTTTCATCACCATACTATAGCACAATCATGAATCCATACGACATAGAGACAGAAAACCTGGACCGGCTCATCGAGCTGGCGCTTGATGAGGATGGGGTCTCGCACGATCTCGCCACCCTCTCCATCGTCCCGAGGGAGGATCTGCAGACTGCATTTATCACCGCTAAGGCGGACGGCATCATCTCTGGTATCAAGGTGGCACGTCGGCTGATAGAGACGGCTGCTGACCTGGAGGAAGAGGTGGACTTCCAGCCGCTGGTCTCGGACGGAGACCGCATTACCCGGGGGCAGGACCTGATCCGGATCCGCTGCAGCTACCGCACCCTCCTCGGTGCGGAGCGGACGATGCTCAATTTCCTCCAGCGCATGAGCGGCATCGCCACCGCTACGGCCGAGCTGGTCAAGCTCTGCGAGGGTACCCGGGCTCACGTCCTCGATACTCGAAAGACCCTCCCCGGACACCGGCTGACCGATAAGATGGCGGTTCGTCATGGCGGCGGATACAACCACCGTCACGGTCTCTACGACATGTGCCTCCTCAAGGACAACCACATCAAGCTCGCCGGCAGCATCACCGCCGCCGTGGAGTCTGCTCGGCGATCCCTCCCTCTCTCCATCAAGATCGAGGTCGAGACCGAGACCCTCGAGCAGGTGGAGGAGGCTGCACGCGTCGGCGCAGATATCATCATGCTGGATAATATGTCCACCGACATGATGACCGAGGCGGTTCGCCTCATCGACGGCCGCGCCAGGACCGAGGCATCCGGCAACGTCTCCGCCGAGACCATCCGCGCCATCGCCGAGTGCGGTGTCGACTATATCAGCGTCGGCGCTCTGACCCACTCCGTGAGGGCGCTCGATATCAGCATGAACTTTGGACACAAGGATAAGGGAACCTCTGACAGAAAATGATGACTCAGGACGAACTCTACAGCGAGATCAAGCGACTTAAGAAGGAGCAAAACGCGGTGATTCTCTCGCACTTCTACCAGACGGCAGAGGTGCAGCGCGCCGCGGACCTACTCGGCGACTCCCTTCAGCTCTCTCAGGAGGCGGGACGAACCGATGCGGAGGTGATTGTCTTCTGCGGAGTAAAGTTTATGGCCGAGACCGCCTTGATCATCTCTCCCGATAAGAAGGTACTCCTGCCGGTCCGCTACGCCGGCTGCACTCTCGCCTCAGCGATCAAGGGCTCCGACCTGAGGGCGTGGAAGGAGAAGCACCCTGACGGACTTGTGGTCAGCTATGTCAATACCACCGCTGACGTCAAGGCAGAGACCGACTACTGCGTCACCTCCTCCAATGCCCTCGACATCGTCAGCAAGCTCCCTGAGGACCGCCCGATACTCTTCTGCCCCGACCGTAACCTCGGCAATTACATCCGCTCCAAGACCGGACGGGAGATGGAGATCTGGGACGGCTGCTGCGTGGTCCACGAGGTGGTCAATCGCATCGCCGTGGAGCAATTCCTCGAGCAGTATCCCGACGCGGAGCTGCTGATCCACCCCGAGTCCCCCGTCGCCCGTGAGAGGGACTATCAGGATAATCCTCGGATCCTCTTTGGCTCCACAGCTGCGATCCTTAAGCGTCCCGCCGCCTTTGCCGAACCACACACCTTCTGCATTGGCACCGAGATCGGCATCATGACCGAGCTGGAGCGACGCTACCCGCAACACACCTTTGTCAGCATGATCCCCGAGAAGCACTGCCGGACGATGAAGCTCATCAGTCTCCAGGACGTCTACGAGAGTCTCCTCCACGACCAGTATGAGGTGAAGGTGCCGGCAGATGTCCGTGAGCGGGCGATCGTCCCGATCCGTCGTATGCTGGAGATGAGCTGATCGGTCCTCTCCGAGCCCCCTCCGGCCAAAGTCAGAAACGAAAAGCGGCCAAAGCCGGAAATGAAAACCGGCCAAAGTCAGAAACGAAAACCGGCCAAAGTCAGAAACGAAAACCGGCCAAAGTCGGAAACGAAAACCTGCCAAAGTCAGAAACGAAAAAAATAGCATAATGTTAAGTCCATTGAATCAGCCGATTAGTGGTTTATACTATTGACAGAGTAATACGCGTAAAATAAATGCTACTATCGGATGAGTGAGAAAGAGAAACTTATGAAAAAGCCAATCCATACGATGCCATTTGTCGTGATACTCGGCTCCGCGGTGCTGCTGATGCTGGCGAGTCGATACCTATTCGGGGAGAGTAGTGTAGTGGATCTGATCGCCATCACCCTGCCGATCGTTATTGTCGGTCCGGTCTACTTCTTCTTGGGGAAAAAGCGAGGCTGGGAGCTCTCCTTGGGATCGGTTCTCCTCACCGTCCTGCTGATGGCTGCACTCGTAGGCGTCGCCTCCTACCTCATCACTGTCCGGTAGCTCCTACGGACTCGGTCGGGGAGGCTTCCACGTCGGGTAAGTAAGCGATCGAACTAATACCGGTAATAGTGATGACTAATACCGGTATTAGTTTTCACTATTACCGGTAAAAGAAATCACTCTGTAGGGTGGGGGTGCTGTGCTCTCGTCCTCAGACCCTTCGATGACGCACCATTAGGCGAGCTGACTCACGATACTACGGGTGCGCTGACCATTTTGTGTACCTTTGTGAGGAAGTAAAAGAAGATCTATGCAGGCAGACTCAGAGACACTACTCCGGAGAGAGATCCCCGACACCTCACTGAAGAGGCTCCTCCGGCTCTCCGGGCCGGTGGTCATCTCTCTGATGGCGCAAAATCTGATCGGCGTCATCGACACCGCTTTCCTCGGGCGTCTCGGGGTGACGGAGCTGGGTGGCGCTTCGATCGCCGCGCTGGTCTACTTTAGCATCTTTACCGTCGGCTTCGGCCTCGCCTCCGGCACACAGATCATCATCAGTCACAAGTATGGCGCCGGGCAGTACCGCTTGATCGGTAACGTCCTCGGCAATAGCATCATGATGCTCCTTGGCGCGGCGATCCTGGCGATCGTGCTCGCGATGCCGATAGGACGATGGGCTTTCGGCACACTCCTTACGAGTAAGGCGGTGGGAGCGGCGGCGCTGGAGTACTGGGACTACCGGATGCTCGGCTTCATATTCATTTTTATCTCCTCCTCGATGCGGTCGTTCTTTGTCGGGATAGGGGAGACGAAGGTGCTGACCTACAACTCTCTCGTGATGTCGGTCGTGAATATAGTCCTCGACTGGGCGCTGATCTTCGGTCACCTCGGGCTGCCGGCACTGGGGATCAAGGGGGCGGCGATCGCCAGTGTCTGCGCTGAGGGAGCGTCCCTCATATTTTACCTCCTCTACATACGGACCCGAGTGGATCTCAGGAAGTACGGCATGGACCTGAGGGATATGCTGCGCTGGGATGGGACTGTGGCACGCTCGCTGCTCCACATCTCTTACTTCCTGATGCTGCAGGCGCTGATGTCGCAGAGCGTCTGGACGCTCTTCTTCTTCATGCTCGAGAGCCTCGGGGAGATGTCCCTCGGTGTTGCCTCGATCTCGCGAAGTGTCTACAACGTACTCTTCATCCCGATCATCTCTTACGGCACCGCTGTCCGGACGACGACGGGACAGCTGATGGGCGCCGATGCTGCGGACGAGATTGCGCCCTATCTGCATCGGGCGAGCCGCCTCTCTCTCGGTACGGCGGCTGTACTGGCGGTGCTGGTCTCTATCTTTGCCTCCACTGTCCTGCGAGTATTCACCGATGATCCGATGCTGATCACCGCTGCCGTACCATCGATGCGGGTGCTCTGCCTCGCCTTTGTCGTGGCGAGTGTGGGGAATATGTACTTCCACGCCGTCGGCGGAGTGGGGTCGACGCAGAAGGTCTTCCGCATCGAGCTGTCGGGGAATATCTTTTACCTCCTCTATGCGGTGGCGATGGTCTACCTATTCAGGGCGCCGATCGCCGTCTGCTTCACGGTGGAGGTGATCTACTTCGGCATCGTCGCCGTCCGGAGCTACCTCTTCATGCGCTCCGAGAAGTGGCGCGGGGTGCATCTCGTGTGAGGGCAAAGATAAATGGGTAAATTTGCATAACAACTAATCAGACAATACAACATAGACCTATGAGACGATTACTACTGATCAGCAACTCAGCCTCTCCCGGCGAGAGCTACTTGGAGAAGGCCGGCCCCGATCTCAATGACTTCCTCACCGAGGCAGATCGTGAGGAGGTGATCCTCGTGCCCTACGCTGCCATCACCTACTCCTACGATGAGTATGTCAGCAAGGTCAATAA
>NZ_CAKRLH010000064.1 GCF_934359325.1 uncultured Porphyromonas sp. | reverse complement strand
CGATCCGCTTCGCCTGCGCTACACTCGCCTCGATGTCGTTGGTATCCACATTGGCCATCGACTGGATCACGATCGGGCACCCCCCTCCGATGATGAGGTGGTCGCCTACGTGCACCGCAGTGGTGGGTCGTCTATGGTATTTGATAAGTCTCTCTGTCATGGTGTCAGCTCGTTGTACGCAAAGTTACCACATTTACCGCAGGAGACGGGCATGGTCATGTCGGCAACCGCATCAAAAGCCTACCGTAATCGCTGTTTCCTAATATCGGGTTTAGGGAAAACTATTACCGCTAATAGTTTCGACTAATACCGGTAATAGAAATGCGCCGTAACACAGGGGCAAAAAAATACGCCCTAAGCAAATAAAGCTTAGAGCGTCAAAAACCAAAACTTACAATCTATGAAAACTAATCATCAATCTTACCTAAACGAGTGCGGCTGAAGGGACTCGAACCCTTACGGATTTCTCCACCAGATCCTAAGTCTGGCGCGGCTACCAATTACGCCACAGCCGCTAATTGTCCGTGGCTCCCCAACGTCTTTTTGCTACTCGCAGGAGGGACGCTTTTCCCAAAGAGTCATCCTCCTTCCTTCTTTTCGCCTGCAAAGATACTATTTTTCTCTTTATGCGCAAGCGGGGAAACTAAATAATTTTATTCTCCTAAAACGATTGGCTCTGTACTAATGTCTTAGAGCTTCAGCTCCTCCGGTCCCTCACGCACAATGGTGTAGGGCTCCGAGGTGCAGTCGATGATCGCCGACTCCTGCAGACTGCCGATGCCGCCGTCCACCACATGCTCTACCTTGTCGCCCCAGAGCTCGTTGATCAGCTCGGGATTGAAGTCGTAGGCGATATCCTCTAGCTGCTGTGGCAACTCCGGGAGAGAGAATCCGGTGAGCGGTGAGCCACTGTAGCGTATCAGTGAGAGCACCAGCTCGTGCCGTGGGATGCGGATGCCAACCTCCTTACGCCCCTTATAGATGCGGGGTAGGGCGCTACTCGTGGGGAGGATGAAGGTGAATGGTCCCGGGGTATTCTGCTTCATCATCCGGAACATCTCGTTGTCCAGCCTGGCGTACTCGCTCGCCTGGGAGAGATCCTGACACATGATCGTGAAGTGGCTCTGCTCCGGATCCACCCCCTTGATGTCAGCAAGCTGCCCGAGAGCCGATATGCTGAGGGCATTGCAGCAGATGCTGTAGGCGGTGTCGGTCGGGATGATCAGCAGCTTGTCCGCCTGCAGTGACTGCGAGAGTTGCTTCAGCAGGACGGGCGAGGGGGTGCCATTGGTGTAGTATTTCAGTAACATATCATTGTCCTATTAGGAAGATTGCCGGTCGTTTGTGCCAGCTGGATTCTCTTGTGAGGGCTTGTCGCCACTCGGAGATGGTCATCCGATGGATCTCCTCACTCTCCGTAGTGAGATCCACCGCCATGCAGAGGGAGAGATCCTTCGGCAGTAGCTCCACCAGTTCTCTCAGCAGACGGTCATTTCGGTAGGGTGCTTCGATAAATATCTGCGTCTCACCGATGCGACGGACCCGAGCGGCAGCCTCGCCTAAGGCCTGACGCCGCTCCTTGCCGTCAAAGGGGAGGTAGCCGTGGAATGCGAAGCTCTGACCGCTGAAGCCTGATGCCATCAGCGACAGGATGATAGACGACGGACCGACCAGCGGGACGACATCGTACCCGGCCCTGTGGCAGTCAGCAACGACGATGCTCCCGGGGTCGGCGACGCAGGGACAGCCGGCTTCGCTCATAAAGCCCACGTCCACGCCCTCACTGAGGAGCGTCATCACCCGCTCCCTCGGATAGCTGTACCCCTTGTGCTTATCGACCTCGATGAGAAGCAGGTTGTCCAGATCTTTCTCCGGGCAGAGTGTGCGGATGCAGCGTCTCGCCGTTCGGGCACTCTCCACCACGAAGTGGCTCAGCCTATTGACCAACTCGACGTTCTGGATCGGTGCGTAGCGGGAGACAGGACTGTCGCCCAGCGAGACCGGTATCAGGTATAGCTTCCCCTTCATTTCGTCAGAAGTCTAATAGTCGGTTTTGCTCCCGCACCTCGCGGATCGAGTTTCGCTCCTGAAAGTGCCACCACTCCTTCCGGATCGGTCTCAGACCCACTCGGTCCATGAGGTGGAAGAGGTATTGCCTGTTCTTCATCGCCTCTCTCGTGATGAGTCCCTGCTTGACCAGAGCCGCCTCATTATTGATGTGGGCACGTATGCCGAAGTGGTCGACGGGGCTGCCCATGTCAAGTGGCTGACCGGACTCCCTGTCGTAGAGGCTCATATCAACGGCGACGCCGTAGTTGTGCCGTCCACCGCCCCGCTTGCTCACCGGTGCGACGTAGACCTTGCTCGGGGTGTTCTTGACGAGATCCCACATCCGCTGCTGGACTGAGAGGGGTCGAGCTGCATCGTAGATGATGATCGAGTAGCGGTCTCCTCTCTCCTCCCGCAGCATCTGCTGTGCCCTCGCGATCTTGGCTGCAAAGTCAGGGGTCAGATAAGCGGTGGCGAAGTCTCCGTAGACATCCGCCTGCATGAAGTTGTCGCTCCGAGAGTACATGAGGTCGACCATGATGGTGGAGTCCACCTCGGAAATGTCGACCAGTCCGTAGGCGCGCATCTTGACATCAATAGAGGTTTGTGCCAGACCCTCTGTCATACAGAGCGCTAGCCCCAGAGTGATAAGCGATAGCAGGCGCCGACGGATCCGTCTCATCGCAATCAGCTATTCATGGATGCGAGGAACTCGACATTGTCCACCGTGCCACGGATCTGCTTCAGGACAAACTCCATCGCCTCCTGAGTATTCATATCGGAGAGCTGGCGGCGGAGGATCCACATGCGGCGGCGCGTATCCTCACTCTGGAGTAGGTCATCGCGACGAGTGCCGGAGGCATTGAGATCGATAGCGGGGAAGAGGCGCTTGTCGGAGAGCTTGCGGTCGAGCTGCAGCTCCATATTGCCGGTCCCCTTGAATTCCTCAAAGATCACCTCGTCCATCTTGGATCCGGTATCGATCAGTGCGGTCGCCAGTATCGTCAGCGAGCCGCCATGCTCGATGTTGCGAGCAGCACCGAAGAAGCGCTTAGGCTTCTGGAGCGCATTGGCATCGACACCGCCGGAGAGTACCTTGCCGGAAGCGGGCTGGACCGTATTGTAGGCGCGTGCGAGACGGGTGATGGAGTCGAGGAGGATCACTACATCGTGTCCGCACTCCACCAGGCGCTTTGCCTTCTGAAGCACCAGCTCGGAGATCTTGACATGCTCCTCCGCCGGCTCGTCAAAGGTGGAGGCAATCACCTCAGCATCCACATTGCGACGCATATCGGTCACCTCCTCCGGTCGCTCATCGATCAGGAGGATAATCATGTAGACCTCGGGATGATTGTAGGCGATCGCATTGGCCACATCCTTCAGCAGCATCGTCTTACCGGTCTTGGGCTGAGCTACGATCAGACCACGCTGCCCCTTGCCGATCGGGGAGAAGAGGTCGACTATGCGCGTCGCCGTCCGGTCATAGACGTGGGACGAAGTGGGTACCTCGAGCTTGAATTTCTCTGTCGGGAAGACCGGGAGCAGGTGGTCGAAGGGAACCCTGTCGCGAACCTCCTTCGGCTCACATCCATTCAGTCGGATGAGTTTCTTCATGGGGAAGAACTTATCCTGACTCTTCGGTGCGGAGATGACTGCCTCGATCACATCGCCGGTCTTGAGACCATAGTTCTTGATCTGGCTCTGTGCCACGTAGACATCGTCCGGAGAGGAGAGGTAGTTGTAGTCTGCGGAGCGGACGAATCCGTAGCCGTCAGGAAGTATCTCCAGCACTCCCGTGGCAGTGAGCGCATCCCCGAAGTCGTAGGATCCGGATGCGGAGGGACGAGAGGCTTTGGCAGTCTCCTGAGGGGTGTTGTCCTCGTCTCTCTTGGACTCTGCCTGTGATGAGGGGCGCTGTGTGGAGGGTGCGGACTCCTTCCTCATTTCTGCTTTGGGAGCAGTGGGGGTGTTATTCTTACTGGGGGACTGGGCAGGGCGAGGACCGGTGGCGAGCATGCCCATCAGATCATCGAGTACCGTGTCTGTGGCATTCTTATTCACAAAGACAGTCTTCTTCTCGGTCTGAGTCTCGTCGCTCTTCTTGGCAGTGGGCTCCGGTGTAGGCTTGATCTCCTTCTTAGTTGGTTGAGTCTTCTTTTCAGTGGTGTTCTCCTTCTTGGTGGTCGGCTGTGCCTTCTTGGTGCGACCACGACCCTTCTGAGTAGTCGGCTTGTCCTCCTTCTTTGTCTCCTCGTCCTCCTTGCTCTTCCTGCGGCTGTTGGTGGCACGCTTGTTAGAGGCTCCGGAGGCATTGCTCTTGGTTGCGGAGGAGCGTGAGGTGGACTGACCCTTAGTCTTGGTGGCTACATGGACGGCTTGTGCATCGAGTATGGCATAGATGATCTCCCTTGTCTCTGATCCGGGAGAGGTCTTGACCTTGAGGTCGGATGCCACTTTTTCGAGATCTTCTTTGCTTAGCTTGGAGAGCTCAGTGATGGTGTACATGAGATGTTGTTTGGATGAATTTACTTTAGACCCATCGGCTTACTCGGATACGATGGTCGGGGATCTCACTTGTAGTCCTGAGGTCTTGTCCCATAGCGACACCCCCGATCGGGGGTTAGAAGCATCGATCCGCCAGTCGCTCAGTATAGCACGTCATTAGAGTGAGAGACGTGAGCCTGAGGATGGGGTAAAGGGTAATGATGAATGAAGTGCGCAGAGGCGGATTCGAACCACCGAAGGTGAAAACCAGCTGATTTACAGTCAGCCCCATTTGGCCACTTTGGTATCTGCGCTTGATGTTAGAGACAAGGTGTGTGATTCTGCACCCTGATGAACCCTTTCCTCTTGGTGCAAAGGTAGATAAAAGGTTCCTATTCCGCAACAGGACTGCGCCCGATCTTAGGAGGCGGGACTCGACTTGCCGGGAGGTATCGGCTTCCCTTTGTTGCTTAGTGTAGTTACTTTGTTTACTTAGTGGCATCGACGAAACCCCGAGACTTTAATGTACATTTGCAATACAAGATAATGAAGAGAGACGATATCCTATGAGAAAAGCTATAAAGTTTAGGGTGGAGGGAATGATGTGCGAGGGATGTGCGAAGAATGTCCGAGAGGCTCTCGAGAGGCTCTCGGGAGTTGAGTCTGCGCAGGTCTCTCTGGATGAGGGATGTGTCACCATTAACTACGATGACGATGCGACCGGTGAGGAAGAGCTTGCTGCTGCTGTCGGAGATGCCGGGTATACACTGGTGCTCTCAGGGACCGGTTCATCAACTTCAGACAAGTTCGCTCCATCTCATCCCACGGGTAAGTCTGAGATCTCGCAGAAGCGCCTCTTTACCGTGACCGGGATGCACTGTGCTTCTTGCGTCAGTGCGGTGCAGGAGCGGCTACTTAAGACAAAGGGTGTGCGCGAGGCGGAGGTCAATCTGATGGAGGGACGGACGCTCATCTCCTACGATGATCGAGAGACCTCACCTGTCAAGCTTCGGGAGGCTGTTCGGTCCATCGGCTACGACATGCTGATCGATGAGGATACGGAGCTGCAAGATCGCGAGCTGATGATTTCGCAAGAGAGTGCTCTCCGTCTATTACTCCGTAAGTTAGTGATCACTGCTGTGCTTGCGCTCCTCGCTATGGGACTGATGATGACCTACGAGAGCCTTGGGATCACTCCTAAGCTCGCCTACATTCTCTCCTTTGCCTTCGGAGCAATCATCTATGTCTACGCCTCCGGGGATTACCTCGTCAGGGCTGTCAAGCAGCTCACTAAGGGCACCTTCACCATGGATACTCTCATCGCTATGAGTACGACGGTCGCCTTTGTCTACAGTACCATTCGCTTTATTTTTGTTGAGGAGCCGGCACAAGTCGGGCTGATGCATACCTACTTCGATGTCATCGGGATGATCATGACCTTTATCCTCCTGGGACGATACATAGAGGAGCGTGCCAAGAGACGGACCACCGACTCCATCCGCAAGCTGATGTCTCTCGCACCACAAGAGGCGCTGGTGAGGGTAGGAGAAGACTTTGTCCGCCGCGATATCAATGAACTGAGGGTAGGGGATGAGGTCATGCTCCGCAAGGGGGATCGAGTACCTGTGGATGGTGTCCTTCTCTCGGAGGGTGCGTTTGATGAGAGCAGTATCACGGGCGAGCCTATTCCGGTGGAGAAGGTGGCAGGAGACGAGGTCTTCTCCGGATCGCTCTCCGTCGGCAGAGCTACCACGCTACGAGCCACTCAGGTGGGGCGGAAAACGCTTCTCGGCCGCATCATCGCTACCGTCCGTCGAGCTCAGGCAAGCAAGGCGCCGATACAGAGGATCGCAGACAGGATAGCCTCGATCTTTGTCCCTGCCGTGCTAGTCATTGCACTCCTGACACTCTGCCTCTGGGGGCTCTGCTCTGATGCCCCGGAGCCGTGGCTGAGGGGTCTGGATCATGCCATCAGTGTCCTGGTGATCGCCTGTCCCTGTGCTCTCGGGCTGGCTACACCCACGGCCATCACCGTCGCCATGGGTAAGGCCTCGCGCAATGGTCTCCTGATCAAGGATGCTGTCGCGCTAGAGCAGCTGGGGAAGGTAACTGATGTCGTACTCGATAAGACCGGGACCATTACCGTCGGGCGACCCAAAGTGGTCAAGGCAATGTGGGCGACGGAGGACAATCATCTACTGAAGTCACTCCTCGTGCAGGCGGAGGAGAAGTCCTCCCACCCGCTCGCAAGTGCGATCGTATCTCGCTACGGTCACCGAGTAGAGGAGGACCTGCCGGTGGAGGTGACGGAGACGGCGGGAGGTGGGATCGCCTTCGAATACCTGGGGAAAACTTATCGGGCGGGTCAGAGACGGTTTGTCGGCGACCCGGAGCTGACTGAGGAAATGCAGCAGCTGGAGAGTCTCCATCCGGACAGCACCTTTATCTACTACACCTGTGAGGGAGATCTGCTTGCTCTGCTCGTCCTGGAGGATAAGCTTCACTCGGAGGCGGAGATAGCTCTCAGTCGTCTGCGTGAGAAGACCGGCGTCGAGCTGCACCTCCTCTCGGGGGACACGCAGGCTCGGGTCGATGCCATTGCTGCTCCACTTGGTATTGAGAAGGCACAGGGCGGTATGCTGCCGCTTGATAAGAAGAGTTACATAGACAAACTCCGGAAGGATGGAAAAGTGGTCGCCATGGTGGGTGACGGGATCAATGACTCTCCGGCGCTCGCCTCTGCCGACCTGAGCATAGCGATGGGAAATGGGAGTGACATAGCAACGGACGTGGCGCAGGTGACAGCACTCGGTAACTCGCCCTTCGCCATCGAGCGGGCCATCCATCTCTCCAAGTCGACTATTCGGATCATCTATGAGAATTTCCTCTGGGCATCGATCTACAACATCGTGGCGATCCCGCTTGCAGCCGGTCTCTTCTCCTCTGTGGTGATCGATCCGGCGGTCTCTGCTGCCGCTATGGCCCTGAGCTCCATATTGGTGGTGCTCAATTCGCTTAGACTTCGCTCGGTGCGTCTCTGAGTCTCCGGGCTGACGCATTTGAGTTTTACAGTAAAGGATCTGACGCTTGTCAGAGAGGCTGAAACTAAAAGCATGGGCGGTTTCTCTATTAACAACGGTCATCTCCGATGTGACGGCGACCCCTTGTGGGTCGCACCGTGAGTGTCGTACCGGGCTGGCTAGAGTTCGGAGAATTCTATTACCGGTATTAGTGATCACTAAACCCGGTAATAGTGATGACTAATACCGGGTTTAGTTTGGGGGCGCAGAGCTGACGCATTTGAGCTTTACAGTAAAGGATCTGATGCTCGTCTGAGAGGCTGATGCCCAGGTGTCCGGATGGGTGGTCTCTATAAATATCGCCCATCTCCGATGTAACGACGACCCCCAAGCGTCCGGATACGAAATAAACTCCCTAGGCATCCTTTCGGATGCGGTCACGCTGCTAATGGACGACTATCAAATGCGTCACCCCTGTTCTGAGTCTTCGGATACTACTCTGTAGGAAAAGTATTGCCTAAAGCAATAAGGCTGCCGACCCTGGTGGGTCGGCAGCCTTATCAGAACTTATCCTGTGCTGTGCGTACTCGGCCTCAGCGAGGCAGAATTACATGCCCTGGGGCATACCTGCGGCAGGATTCATGGCAGGCTCATCCTCCTTGATGTCGG
>NZ_CAKRLH010000063.1 GCF_934359325.1 uncultured Porphyromonas sp. | reverse complement strand
TCATCGGAGGGGTCGCTGTAGTAGATCCCGGTGCGGTACTGCGTGCCACGGTCGTTGCCCTGACGATTGACCGCCGTAGGGTCAATGGCGAGGAAGAAGGTCTCCAGCAACTTTGCCGTCGGCAGCACCTCCGGGTCGTAGACCACCCGAACGGTCTCGGCATAGCCCGACTTGTCGCCACAGACGATCTCATACGTGGGGTCGGGGGTATTGCCATTGGCATACCCCACCTCCGTCTCCACCACGCCACGGATCTGGCGGAGGAAGTGCTCCGTCCCCCAGAAGCAGCCGCCGGCGAGGTAGATCTCTCTCTTGTCTTCGCTCATCTCTTGCTCAGTTGTAGTCCCCTCATCTCCGCTTCCCCGGGCTGACAGACAGCCGCCGGTCAGCAGTGCGAGGAGGACGAAGCATACGGCAAGGAGCCTCGCCATCCTGAGGGGAAGTGATCTCTCACTCATCCGACTCCTCCATCTCTGGCTCCTCGGGACGCTCGCGGGTGCCCTGCTCGACCCAGACGAGACGATCGGTGTCGAATCCAAGAGCCCTCGCCTTGGAGACAAAGAGCTCCTTCACCTCCTCCGGCATCTCGGGTGTGCGGGAGAGAAACCAGAGATAGTCGGTGTTGCGACCCACGACGAGGGCATACTTGTACTCCGGATCTAGCTCAACGATGTTGTAGGAGCTGTAGAAGGGACCGAAGAAGGAGACCATCAGTCTCGCCACATCCGGGTCCTCGATCGTCTTAGCCTTGCCGATGGCATCGCACCACTCCTCCCGCTTGCGATCGTAGCCGCTATTGACGACCCGGATGGAGCCGTCGTCATTCATCGAGTACTCCGCAGTGGTATTATCGAGATCCCTCTCGAATCGGAAGTCAAAACGGGCGATCTCGTACCACTTGCCGAGGTAGCGCTCCAGGTCGAAGCCTCTCACTGGCCAAGCTCCCCGGGGCAGTCCCATGTTTTTCCAGATGTAGTAGTAAGCAGCAGCGCCGGCGGTGGCTGCGGTGCCCGCAAGGGCTATCAGTAGATCTTTTGCTTTCATATTTCTCTCTTGTGATGTGGACTCGGGCGTGGGTCGCCCGGAGATCCGTTGTTGATCATTCTTCTTCACCAAAGGTACAAAATTTGGACCATCGCCTGCACTCCCTGACTGAGGGGAGGAATGGTTACCTTTGTGGTATGAAGAAAAGCATCGAAATACTGGCGCCCGCTTCGTCCCTCGAGGGCGGTCGGGTGGCTCTATCGGCGGGAGCGGATGCGGTCTATATCGGGGCGCCAAAGTTTGGCGCTCGGGCCGCCGCCGGGGTCTCTCTCGAGGACATTACTACACTCGCTCGTGAGGCACACGAAGTAGGCGCACGGGCCTACGTGGTGCTCAATACGATCCTCACGGATGAGCAGCTCCCCGAGGCGGTCTCGCTGGCGTGGGATCTCTACCGTGCCGGAGCCGATGCGCTGATCATACAGGACATGGGACTGCTCATGGAGGAGCTGCCACCCATTCCCCTCCATGCCAGCACCCAGTGCCACAACGACAGCAATGCCAAGCTCCGCACCCTCGAGGCGCTGGGCATAGAGCAGGTGGTGCTCCCGCGCGAGGTGAGCACGGCGGATCTGCCGAGCCTGCTTGACGGGGTGGGGATACGGGTGGAGAGCTTTGTCCATGGCGCTCTCTGCGTCTCCTACAGCGGACGATGCTTCATCTCCGAGGCGTGCCGGGGTCGCAGCGCCAATCGTGGCGCCTGCGCTCAGTACTGCCGTATGAGCTACGATCTGGAGGATGCATCGGGGAATAAACTCCTCACCAGTCAGCACCTGCTCTCGCTGCGGGATCTCAATCGGACGGAGATCATCGAGGAAATGCTCGACCGGGGTGTCTCCTCACTAAAGATCGAGGGTCGGCTCAAGGACATCGACTACGTCCGTAATGTGACCGCCCACTACCGCCGAGTGGTGGATGAGATCATCGACCGACGCAGTGAGGAGTACTGCCGTAGCTCGTGGGGCGAGACGGAGCTCTCCTTTACTCCACGCCCGGAGCAGACCTTCTCCCGCCGCTTCACCGACTACAATACGCCGCTTCACCGTCCCATCCCGACTGAGAGCATTACCCCCTTTACCAATAAGAGTGTAGGGGAGGAGCTCGGCACGCTCACCGAGTGTCGGGGACGGGAGGTGGTGCTCCGACTCCGTGAGGGAGTAAAGGAGCTCAACAACGGTGACGGTCTCCTCCTCGTCTCTCCGGATGAAAAGGCGACTGCCGGTGCGCTGATCAATCAGGTGACGCCGCTGCGGGACGGGACCTATCGACTGAGGCTCTCCGGCTCGGTCGAGATGGCTCCTGGGGCAACGGTCTACCGAAACCTCAATCATCAGCTGGATCGGCTCCTCAGGCGTGACGATGCGTCGAGCCGAAAGGTTCCTATTGATATGGAGTGTGAAGCGATGCAGCAGGAGATTGTCCTCCGTGCCGCTGTCGCCGAAGCGCCCTCCGTTGCGGTGGAGGTGCGGAGAAGGATGACGCTGGAACCGGCGCAGAAGGATCCCTCGGAGAGGCTCACCGACACGCTCTCAAAGCTCGGCGACACGCCCTACCGCGTCGAACGACCTGAGCTGAGACTTCGGGGACTCTACCTTCCCCCCTCAGTGGTGACGGAGTTGCGGCGAGAGCTTATCGATCAGCTACGAGAGGCCTGTGACAGGGCGATGACCGAGGTGCGTGACCGCCGGGGAGAGCAGCTCCTGGAGCAGAGACGGGCCTTCCTCAGCCGGGTACACTCGCGGGAGGAGTCCGGTCTGCCGGAGAGGCTGGACTTTACCTATAATGTCGCCAATCGTCAGGCGGAGCAGCTCTACCGCCGTCTCGGCGTGACGGGAGAGATCGCCCCGGCGATGGAGGTGGCGATGCCTGAGGGACCGGTGCCGGTGATGTTTACCCGCCACTGCCTGCTCCATCGGCTGGGCTACTGCACCCGGGAGGGCAAGCGGCCGCCCTTTACGCTGCCCCTCTATCTCGTCCGAGGTCAGGAGCGTTTCCGCATCACCACCAACTGCCGTGCCTGCCTGATGACCCTTTGGCTCGACCGATAGACCCCGAGGGGGCACGACGCAGTTAGCGTCGTGCCCCCTCGTCGGTCTATATAGAGGAGGTTTACTTCTCCTCCTTCATTTCATTCTCCTTAGAGATCAGATCGCCGGCGGGGATGTAGCAGCAGACGAGGTTGCGGTCGCCGTAGCCGTCGTTGACGCGGGCGACATTGACCCAGTGCTTCCAGTCGTGGAGGTAGGGGAGGTCAAAGGCAGCCTTCTCCCTCGTGTAGGGGTGGCTCCACTCGTCGGTGGCCACCTCGTAGAGGGGGTGGGGGGCGTTCTTGAGGACATTGTCCTCCTTGTCAGCCTTGCCGTCCATGATCTCCCGGATGTCGGCGCGGATGCGCTTCATCACCTCGACGAAGCGGTCGAGCTCCTTGAGGCTCTCACTCTCGGTCGGCTCCACCATGAGCGTACCGTGTACGGGGAAGGAGAGCGTCGGGGCGTGGTAGTTGTAGTCCATGAGTCGCTTGGCGATGTCGAGGTCGGTGATGCCGACAGAGCCGAAGTTGCGGCACTCGACGATGCACTCGTGACCGACGAAGCCGGTCTCACCGCGGTAGAGGACACCATAGTCCTCCTGCAGGCGGGCGGAGAGGTAGTTGGAGTTGAGGATCGCTCCGGCGGTGGCAGCCTTGAGTCCCTTGGCGCCCATCATGCGGATGTAGGCGTAGGTGATGCCGAGGATGCCGGCGCTGCCGAAGGGTGCTGAGGAGACGGGGATGCGGTCCTCGCCATGCATCAGCGGGTGAGAGGGCTTGTAGGGCGCGAGCTTGCTCGTCATGCAGATACAGCCCTCACCGGGACCTCCACCGCCGTGGGGGATGGCAAAGGTCTTGTGGAGGTTGAGGTGGCAGACATCTGCGCCGATGAAACCGGGGTTGGTCCAGCCGCACTGACCGTTCATATTGGCACCGTCCATGTAGACCAGTCCGCCGCGGTCGTGGACGATCTTGAGGAGCTCACGGATGTGTACCTCGAAGATACCGTACGTACTCGGGTAGGTGATCATGGTGCCGGCGAGGCGATCCTTGTGCTGTTCTGCCTTGGTGCGGAAGTCCTCCACGTCGATCACGCCGCTCTCCGTCGACTTGACGATAACCGGCTCCAGTCCGGCGAGGGAGGTGGAGGCGGGGTTGGTGCCGTGAGCCGACTCGGGGAGGAGGATTACCTTGCGGTCCTCCTGTCCGTGGTCGATGAAGTACTCGCGGATGGTGCGTAGTCCGGCGTACTCACCTGCGGCGCCGGAGTTAGGCATAAAGGAGATGTCGTCAAATCCAGTGATCGTGCAGAGCATCTTGCCGAGGCAGTCGATCATCTCCAGGTAGCCCTCCACCTGCTCTGAGGGAGCGTAGGGGTGGATGCAGGAGAAGTGGGCATTGGAGAGGATGAAGAGGGAGGCGGCAGGATTGAGCTTCATCGTGCAGGAGCCGAGGGAGATCATCGAGTCGGCGAGAGAGAGATCACGCCGACCGAGACGGGTGCAGTAGCGCATCAGCTCGGTCTCGGTGTGGTAGAGGCTGAAGACCTCCTGCTGCATGAAGTCGCCCTCGCGACGGACCTTCTCATCCATCGCCAGCCACTCCGCAGGGATCTCCGGCACGTCGACCTCTGTGTCGGGCTTCTTCGCCTCGGTGAAGATGTAGAAAAGGGTGGCGAGGTCGCTCACCTCCGTGGTCTCATCGAGGGAGATACCGATGGAAGTGCCGTCGGCGAAGTAGCGGAAGTTGCAGCCGCTCTCCTCGGCGATGCGGCGGATGCACGCCACCTCCTCCTCAGAGAGGTCGACCACCTTGAGGGTGTCGAAGTAGAGCGTATTGGCCTGCTTGTAGCCGAGTTTCCGGAGCTGACGGTCGAGGACCACGGTGAAGGTGTGGATCCGTCCGGCGATGTCCTTGAGCCCCTCCGGTCCGTGGTAGACGGCATACATACCGGCGATGGTGGCGAGGAGTGCCTGAGCGGTACAGATATTGGAGGTGGCGCGCTCGCGCTTGATGTGCTGCTCGCGGGTCTGGAGGGCGAGGCGGAAGGCCTTGTGATCCAGACGGTCGACGGTCACACCGATGATGCGTCCCGGGATGATGCGCTTGTACTCATCGGTGGCGGCGAGGTAGCCGGCAGAGGGACCGCCGAAGTACATCGGCACGCCGAAGCGCTGTGAGGAGCCGAAGACGATGTCGGCGCCCAGCTCACCGGGAGGGGTCATCAGCACGAGGGACATCAGGTCGGCGGCGACGGCGACACGGACGCCGGCTTTCTTTGCCTTCTCGAGGAAGCTCTTGAGTTCGATCACCTGACCATTGTCATTGGTATACTGGACGACGGCACCGGCGAAGGTGTCGTCGAGGGTGATCTCTGAGGGGCAGCCGTAGACCAGCTCGCAATCCCACTGCGAGGCGCGGGTCTCGATGACGCGGCGAGTGGTGGTGAAGAGGTTGTCGGAGACGAAGATCTTTGTCCGGGTCTTCTGCTCATTGCGCTTACGGACATTCAGCAGCATAGCGCACGCCTCGGCGGCTGCGGTCGCCTCATCGAGGAGGGAGCAATTGGTCAGCGGGAGACGGGTAAGCTCGGTGATGACGGTCTGGAAATTGAAGAGCGCCTCCAGTCGTCCCTGCGACACCTCAGCCTGGTAGGGCGTGTAGGAGGTGTACCAGGCGGGGTTCTCGAGGATATTCCGCTGGATGACGGCGGGGGTGCAGGTGTCGTACCAGCCCATGCCAATGTAGGAGGAGAAGATCTGATTCTTCTCGCCCAGCTCATTGATGTGCTCGATCAGCTCGCGCTCGCTCATCGGCTCGGGGAGGTCCAGCTCCTTGTCGAGCAGGATATCCGACGGCATGACATGGTGGATGAGGTCGTCGACGCTCTTGACGCCGATGGTCTCGAGCATCTTCTTCCTCTCCTCGGGGTCGGTGACGCCGATCTCGCGGATGCTGAAGTCAGTTGTATTCATGAATCGATAGTGTAAGTATTTGATTAGATGATTTTTAGTGGTAAAAAGGGTCGAAGCCAAACTCCGACAGTGTAAAAGTAGCCATTTTCCCTGAGAGAAGAAAAAGAAGGCGGGCTCTATCGGACAAGTCGGACGGGTCGGACGGGTCGGACAAGTCGGACGGGTCGGACAGGGGCGATGGGTCAGCTGAGAGGGGTCTCGAGGAGGGGAAAATCTATTACCGGTATTAGTGCGCACTAAACCCGGTATTAGGCGCGACTAATACCGGTAATAGATTTCTCCCTAAAGGGATGGGGTTGGTCGGACTATCGGTGGAGGAGGTGCTCCTCGCGCTTCGACTCGATCCAGCGGGCTACGATGCGGGGGTAGTGGTCGCGCTCGAGGAGGTGGATCTTGACGGCGATCTCCTCCGGCGTCTCCTCCGGGCTGATCTCGGTCCGCGCCTGGTAGATCGTCCTCCCTCGGTCGTACTGCTCGTCGATCTCGTGGATCGTGATGCCTGTCTCTCGCTCGCCGGCGGCGTGGACCGCCTCGTGTACGTGCATGCCGTACATCCCCTTGCCACCGTACTTGGGCAGGAGGGCGGGGTGGATATTGAGGATCAGGCCGGGATATGCCTCGAGGAGGAAGTGCGGTATGAGCGCCATGTACCCGGCCAGCACGATCGCCTCCACCTCCCGCTCGCGGAGGTAGGGGAGCAGCACCTCAGGGTCGGCTAGCTCCGCGCGGGTGAAGTACTTTACCTCGATCCCGAGCCGCTCCGCCCGGTGACGGACGTAGGCGTCTCTGCGATTGATCACCACGCAGGCGACGGAGAGTGCCGTCTCCGGGTGTGCGGCGAGGTACTCGGCGATCTGCTCCATGTTGGTTCCGTTGCCGGAAGCGAATATTGCTATCTTTGTCATGGTATGAAAATGCACGAACTTGTTTGCTTGTGCAAATAATACGTATCTTTGCATAGTCTAAGGGTGAGGTGTGCCGTGCGCCTATCTCATCCTCAGGAGACAAAGGTACGGTTTTTCAATACTTAATCACTAAATAAGAGATACCAATATGACACGTGACGAAGTCGCAAAGAAGGTAGAGGATATCATCATCGATAAGCTCAATGTAGATGCCTCTGAGGTAAAGGACGAGGCAAACTTCACCCTGGACCTGGGCGCTGACTCTCTCGACACCGTGGAGCTGATCATGGAGTTTGAGAAGGAGTTTGACATCAAGATCGAGGATGACGAGGCACAGAAGATCCAGACCGTCGGTGACGCTGTGGACCACGTCCTCGAGGCTGTCAAGGATCGCTGATCATCGATCACCGGAGCCTCTGCACGAGAGGTCTCTACCGCGGAGAGGGCTGTCCCGCTGATGGTACTGCTCTCCGTCCGCCTGACAGATCATAGGGGGTGCGTCCGTCGCTGCGGACCCATCCCCTTTGCTCGTAGGGGGAGTGCGAGATGATGAATGGTGTCCGAATGGACCTCACTACGCAAAATATCAGACATAATATGGAGCTCAAACGAGTAGTCGTCACCGGTATCGGCGCTGTCACACCGCTGGGAAATGATGTGCCATCGACGTGGGAAGCGGCCAAGGCGGGTCGCAGTGGCGCCGGTCCGATCACCCTATTTGACCCGGAGCACTTCAAGACGCACTTTGCCTGCGAGGTGAAGGACTTCCGGGCGACCGACTTCCTGGATCGTAAGCTGGCAAGGAAGTGCGACCGGTACACCCACTTTGCCCTCGTCGCAGCAAAGGAGGCGATCGAGGACTCACAGCTCGACCTGGAGCGGGAGGATAAGGACGAGATCGGTGTGGTGGTCTGCAGCGGCATCGGCGGGATCAGTTCGCTCGAGGAGAATCTCCTGGGCTACGATGCGGAGAAGGGACCGCAATTCTCCCCCTATATGGTACCTAAGCTGATCAGCGACATGGCCGCCGGGCTGATCTCGATCGAGTATGGCTTCCGGGGACCAAACTTCGGCACCGTCTCCGCCTGCGCCTCCTCGACCCACTCGATCATCTCTGCGGTCGATAACATCCGCCTCGGTCGCACGCCAGTCTGCCTCGCCGGTGGAGCGGAGGCGGCGATCAGCGTCAGTGGGGTGGGAGGATTCAATAGCCTGCAGGCACTCTCGACGCGCAACGACAGTCCGGACACCGCTTCGCGACCTTTCTCCAAGAGCCGCGACGGCTTCGTCCTCGGTGAGGGCGGGGCGATCCTGGTGCTGGAGGAGATGGAGCACGCCGTGGCGCG
>NZ_CAKRLH010000062.1 GCF_934359325.1 uncultured Porphyromonas sp. | reverse complement strand
GAGACGAAGTTAGATGGAGCAATACCTAGCTAAGCTGTCCTCACTCGGAGAGCAAGTACTCTCTGAGCCTATAGCTGCACTCTTGCTCTCTGTAGCCCTATTGTTCCTACTCCACAGGCACAATATTCTCAGCTACGGGTCACATATCCATCAGGCGACATCGTGGATTATCATGGCACTCCTGATTATGAGTCTGGTAGGCATAGCTACACGCTCACTCTCTCTGATGATGATCGCAACAATCATCCTGGTCTTCCTCAGCGAGTACATCATCACCTCTATTGCGCAGCATAAGTCCCCATTCATCGGGTTTAATATCGGAGTTGGTATTGGACTTCTGTCTCTGATCGATCCGATATGGTTGCCGACACTCCTCATCTTTGGCTTTATGCTCAGGCAGATCGGTCTTGGGACCTGGCGTCACTACTCCGCCATGGTTCTGGGGGTGCTTATGGTGCTCTGGGTGGGGATCCTCCTCCTTGCGCCTCCCACACTTGATGGTGTGCTGGGATTTATCGACCGCACCTATGGATCTCTTCTTCACCCAAGTCTCCCGAGCAGTACCGACGACTGGCTACGAGTAATATCCCTCCTGCTACTGCTGACGGCTGCCACTATCGGGACTGTGATAGTCCGCAGGCATGCCATAGCGAGATACCGATGGGTCACCCATCTCCACCTCAGGCTGGGCTGGTTCCTATTCGTCCTATACTGTATTTACTACTCGGCAGAGATGCCGTCGCCCGTCTTGTCTATCTTCTTCTGCACGTCGTGTGTGACCGCATTTCTCTGCACAAATACCCAACGCCTTGTATTTCTCACATCCGCACTTGGATCTATAGTCGGCTTTACGCTATATGCATTCCTCTCCCCCCTATTCTGACGACACGCATCCTATGATATCCTTTATTGTCCCTGTCTACAACCGACCCCAGGAAGTGAAAGAGCTGCTCGAGAGTTTCCTCACACAGGAGAGCACGCCCCTCGACTATGAGGTGGTGGTGGTAGAGGATGGTTCCACCCTCCCCTGTCGGGAGGTGTGTGAGAGCTATGCAGACAAGCTGCCGGTCCGATACCTCTACCAGTCGCCCAATACCGGACCCTCCGGGGCACGCAACCATGGAGCAAAAGTGGCAAAGGGAGATATATTTCTCTTCCTCGACTCGGACGTAGAGCTACCCGCCAGCTATCTCAGCTCACTGGCGCACAACCTGAAGCAGAGACCGGTAGACCTCTTTGGTGGACCCGATGCGGCGAAGGAGGACTATACCGTGACACAGCGTGCAATCGGCTATGCGATGACCTCATTCTTCACCACCGGAGGCATCCGAGGGGGACGGAAGGATCAGCCACTGGATAAGTTTTACCCCCGCACCTACAATATGGGCGTGACGCGCACGGCGTATGAGGCGGTCAAGGGCTTCCGTCAGGATCTCCGCTATGGGGAGGACATCGACTTTAGCCTGCGGGTGATAGAGGCGGGCTACCACTCTGCGCTCTACCACGATCTCTTTGTCTACCACAAACGGCGGGACACATACGAGAAGTTCTTCGCCCAAGTCCGTCACAGCGGACGGGCAAGGATCACACTGGGCAAGCTGCATCCGGGTAGCACCAAGCCGGTACACTATCTCCCCTCACTCTTTGTTGTGGGCAACTTCATCTGCTTCCTCTTCTTAGCTCAGGGCGGTCTGCTCCTTCCCCTCATCTATGCCCTGCTTATCCTCTTCGACGTTTATGGTCGTGGGGACTCACTTGAGCTGGCGGTTAATTGTGTTGCCGCAGCGTACATCCAGCTCTTTGGCTACGGGATAGGATTTATCGAGGCGATGATAGGAAGGGGGGAAGAGTCAGAGTAGAGCGATGATCTCTCGAGCCGCCTGTGTCGAGGCGGGAAGCTCCGTCCGGAGAGCCTCCGAGACGGCATCGTAAGCCTCCAGCATCGCTCTCCGCTCAGCTGTATCAGAGAGCAAGGGTGTGAGGTGACTCCGTATCGCCTCGACCGTACACCTTGCCCCGAAGAGCTCTGCCACCACCTCGCTTCGGGCAATCAGATTGACCAGCGATATGTAAGGGATCTTGAAGAAGTGGTCAAAGGCGAAGTTCACTAATCGCGCGGCACGTGTCGCATAGCATACCACCTGCGGCGTACCGAGGAGAGCCGTCTCAAGGGTCGCCGTGCCGGAGGTCACTAATGCTGCATCCGCCCCCGAGAGGATCTCATAAGTCTCCCCGTACCGCACCTCCACCCTCTGTCGGCTGTGGCGCTCTATGATCTCGCTGTAGAGCGACCGGTCGATTGAGGAGACACCGGCGATCACCAGACGGTACCGATCCCCGAGAAGCGCCGTACTCTCCAGCATCAGGGGGAGATTGCGCCTCACCTCCGAGAGACGGCTACCACAGAGTAGAGCAATGTATGGTCGCTCGGCTGACGTCACGTCAGCACTATGGTGTGCTCTGAAGTGCATCACCTCCTCATAGGTCGGGTTACCGACGTATGAGACACGATCCACCCCCTTAGAGCGGAAGTAGGAGACCTCGAAGGGGAAGATACACTGGATCAGGTCGCAGTCCCGCCTCAGCTGACGGACGCGAAACTCCTTCCACGCCCACACCTTGGGCGGGATAAAGTAGACGATCTTCGTCGAGGGCAGATGCTTCCGGACAAAGGGCAGGATATACCGCATACAGAAGGAGCCGTAGTCCACGCAGATCACCACATCCGGTCGATAGTCGAGCAGAGACCGTCTCACCACATCCCTTCCTCGCCTGATCTGAGGATAGTGCCGTAGGACATCCACGATACCCATATAGGCCATTTCCTCCGACCTCAGGACACACTCCCCTCCCCTCTTCCTCATAGCTGCACCGCCCATATAGGCAAAGTCTGCCTGAGGGTCCTCGACGCTCAAGGCAGACATCAGATGAGCGGCGTGGAGGTCTCCACTCGCCTCGCCCGCTATGAGGAAGTACTTCATCCGGCGTCAGTCATCCTCCTCCCACGACTGCAGATCGCGGACATACTGATAGGCAGTGACATCAATCTTACAGGGGACCATCGTGGCGTATCCTCGATCCAGAGTAGCCACATCCCAGCTCTTCTCAGCCGGCTCATTGAGCACCAGGTCACCACTCAGCCAGAAGACATCCTTACCCTGAGGGTTACGCTGTTTTATGAATTCGTTATGGTACCTCCCGTCCGCCTGACTGCAGACCCTCAGCCCCCTGACTCGGGGGATATTGGGCACGTTGACATTAAGATAAACTCCCCGCGGTAGCCCCTCCTTTAGGATCCGGCGACAGATGGCACGCGCATAGCGGCAACAGGCGAGGTAGTCGCTCTCCTGCTTGCCGTGGATAAGGGAAATGGCAAGGGAGGGAATGTCAAAGATGCAGCCCTCGATCGCAGCACCCAGGGTACCTGAGTAATTCACCGCAATCCCCTTATTATCCCCATGATTGATCCCAGCGATGACGATGTCCGGCATCTCCGTCACGATGACGTTGAGCGCCAGCTTGACGCAGTCGGCAGGCGTGCCGGTGCAGCTGTAGACCGTCAGTCCCGGCTCCGAGCGGACGAGACTGTAGGTGATCGGATTGCGTGTGGTAATAGCACTCGATGCGCCACTACGAGGCTTGTCCGGAGCCACGACGATCACGTCCCCCATATCCCTCAGCGAGAGGGAGAGCTCCGTCAGTCCCTTGGCGAAGACGCCGTCATCGTTGCTGACTAAGAATAGTGGACGCTTGGCCATCAGAGCGTGGGGATAGAGAGAAGTGTCACCTCGAAGATCAGGGTAGAGTATGCCGGGATGGATGAACTGGTAGAGCCGCCGACCCCATACTGACCGTAACCCAGCTGGTAAGGGATCACCACCTCCCACGTCTCACCGACGGACATATACTGAAGTGCCAGCTGCATCCCCCGGATCATAGACTCGGGACGCTTATTCCCGTCCTGGAGGTAGATCCTGGACTTCACGATCTCGTCGGTTTCGAGGACCTCGCCACTGATCAGCTTAAGGGTGTACTTATACTCCACCTGGCTATTTTGGAGCGGTCTCTGTGCCTCCGTCCCGTCAGCCGGTCCCTCAATCACCTTGTAGTAGATCGAGAAGGGAGAGAGCTCGAAGGCAAGACTCTTATAAGCGTTGTCCTTGGAGATATTCTCCACATACTCCTCGTTCTTGATCCTATACTCCGACTTCGCTTCATCGGGTGCATTCTGATCACAAGCGGTGAGGAGACCAAGGGAGAGGATGAGGGAGAAGGAGAGAAATAAACCTTTCAGAGTAGACTTCATATGCAAAACTTAGGGATCAGAGGTTCTTTAGAAGAGACTTCATACTGACCTTCTCGTCGATCAGTGCGTGCAGCTCGCGGATCGGGACACGCTTCTGCTCCATAGTATCGCGAAAGCGAACAGTCACTGACTCGTCCGTGGGCGTATCATTATCAATGGTCACGCAGTAGGGCGTGCCGATGGCGTCGTGACGGCGGTAGCGTTTACCGATGGAGTCCTTCTCGTCGTAGACACAATTAAAGTCGTACCGCAGCTCCTTCATGACCGACTCCGCGATCTCGGGTAGCCCATCCTTTGCGACCAGCGGCAGCACAGCCACCTTAGTGGGCGCCAGTGCCGGTGGCAGCTTGAGCACCACTCTGGAGGAGCCATTCTCGAGCTCCTCCTCCACGTATGAGCCACACATGATGCTGAGGAAGAGGCGATCAACACCGATGGAAGTCTCCACCACGTAGGGCACGTAGCTCTCGCCCGCCTCGGGATCGTAGTATCTCAGCTTCTTGCCGCTGTACTTCTCATGCTGACTGAGGTCAAAATTGGTCCGCGAGTGGACTCCCTCCACCTCACTGAAGCCAAAGGGCATCTCAAACTCGATGTCTGTTGCTGCATTGGCATAGTGCGCCAGCTTCTCGTGGTCGTGGAAGCGGTACTTCTCGTCCCCGAGACCAAGATTCTTGTGCCACTTCATCCGCGCAGCCTTCCACTGCTTAAACCAGTCAATCTCCGTCCCGGGCTTCACGAAGAACTGCATCTCCATCTGCTCAAACTCGCGCATACGGAAGATAAACTGCCGCGCCACGATCTCATTGCGGAACGCCTTACCGATCTGTGCGATGCCGAAGGGGATCTTCATACGACCCGTCTTCTGGACATTGAGGAAATTGACAAAGATCCCCTGCGCTGTCTCGGGCCGCAGGTAGACCGTCATCGTATCGTCCGAGGCGGAGCCCATCTGCGTGGAGAACATAAGGTTGAACTGCCGGACGTCGGTCCAGTTGCGCGAGCCGCTCACCGGGTCAGCGATCTCGCAGTCGAGGATCAGCTGATGAAGTCCCTCCAGATCACCACTCCCGGACACCTCGGCGTATCGGTCGTAGACCCTCTTTCGCTCATCGAGTACGCGCTTCAGATTGACGCTCGTCTCTCGATACTGTGCCTCATCAAAGCTGTCTCCGAAGCGCTTACGCGCCTTAGCAATATCCTTCTCGATCTTCCCGTCCAGTTTAGCGATATAGTCCTCCACAAGGACGTCTGCACGATATCTCTTCTTGGAGTCCTTATTGTCGATCATCGGGTCATTGAAGGCCGCCAAGTGACCCGACGCCTCCCAGATCCGAGGGTGCATAAAGATGGAGGAGTCCAGTCCTGCGATATTGTCGTGCAGGTGTGTCATACTCTCCCACCAGTAGCGCTTGATGTTATTCTTCAGCTCGATGCCATTCTGACCATAGTCATAGACGGCACTGAGACCGTCGTAGATCTCGGAGGAGGGGAAGACAAAGCCATACTCCTTGCAGTGACTGATGATTGTCTTGAAGAGCGTCTCGTTAGTTACAGACATATTATATGGGAAAATCAATTGGTTCGCATACGGGGACGACCCCTTAAGTCGTCTTCGCAAAGGTAATCAAAATGTACGCACTATCCCCTGAAAAAGTGAGCGGACCACGGGCAAACGCATTTGAGACTCGTCCATCAGCAGCGTAACCGCATCCGCAAGGATGCCCGCTCCATAGGCATCGGCCGAGCCACAAAGTGGCGAAGACCAATGTATGAGAGTTTATTTCGTAACCCGACCCCTTGCGGGTCGCCGTCACAGCGGAGATGAGCGATGTTTATAGAGAGACCATTCGTGCGGTTGCCTAAGCATCAGCCTCTCTGACGAGCATCAGATGGTTTACTGTATAGCTCAGATGCGTCAGACCTGCGCCCCCAAACTAAACCCGGTATTAGTCATCACTATTACCGGGTTTAGTGATCACTAATACCGGTAATAGTTTTCTCTGTGAGAGTAGAGCAATTAAAAGGCAAATCCGAGTAAATGACTGGAATCCCTTCTAAGCACCTAAGCACGAAAAGCATCTTCTAAAGCTAAAAAAACAAACAGCACCTCGATTTGGTTTTTAGAAACAAACTCGTATATTTGTCATATTACCAAACCAACAAAACATTTACCATCATGAGAAAAGGCTTTCTTTCAACAGCACCTTTATGTGTACTCACCCTTGCCTGCTCCTGTCAGAGGTATGAAACAAATGCTCCCAATTAAGAATCTTTAAATTCTTCAGCAACAGAGGCATATGTTGACGCTTGTGCAACTCTCTTTCTGAATCTCAGAGCAGCAATAGAGAACAACCCTAAACCACTAACGTCATTTACTGATATTGACAGCTTGTCAGCTCGAGTTTACGACAATCTCTCTATAGAGGCCAAATCAAACCTGATTAACAACCCGTTAACTTTTTATCCCGAGACAAGGGCAACAGACGAAAAGATGATGTTTTCGCCAAGTTCTGCGATAGAATATGCTTCCGAAACTGCAGCAAACATTAACTAACGAATACCGAAATTGTGGGAGATAAGACCATTTTGAAGAGCATGGCATTACGACGCACAATCCTCGTTATTGCTATTGCCTATAGTATTTTTTTGCTCTTAGCACGGACAGAAGTCCTAGATGTACAGCTCAGTAGCTGGATGTTTGCTATCGGCTTTTTCTTGTGGGCTGTAACAATCTGCATAGTGGGGAAAAACATGACTTGGGGGAAAACTGCAGTGGTCTTCCTCCTGAGTTTTATTGGGTATCTTTCGACCACTATTATGATTTAGGGAATTCAATCTCCCGGGCATTGATGAGTGCGCACTTTTGCATCTGGAGCCTCACTGGACATTGAGTGCCGACATAAGTGTCGGACGTTTTGTTCGGTACTTAATGGGCACGCTCCTAGGACCTCGGATATAGTCCCCCCTAAACAATAACGGGTTACAGGTAGCCTAGGCTACCTGTAACCCGTTATCAGTTGTATCCGATTGGTTTCCTACAAAGCCCGTATCAGCGGACACCGAGGAGCTTATGCTGCTGGAGAGAGAGACGCCACTGCGGATGGGCGAGCACATAAGCGACGGTCTCATCGAGGATCTCACGATTGCGCAACGGGTCGCCCACGTCGCAGGGCTGGAGGAGGTAGTGGTCAGCATGGATGCCGTAGTCACTCACCTCATGCTCTCCGTCGTAGATCACCTTCAGCTCATCGACTCGCTCGAGGACCACACGCCCCTTCGCCCCCACATAGGCAAGCTTAGGCGAGCAGGTGATCCAGTCCACTCCAACGGGGAGGGGATGGGTGCCATTGGTCTCCACGGCGACGCGCTTGCCGAGCGAGTGAAGTCCCTCGACGAGGGACCAGGTCAGCTGGAGCGAGGGCTCCCCTCCGGTCACGACGACGAGCGGAGCGGGGTATGAGCCCACCTCAGCGAGGATCTCCTCCTCCGTCATCGGGGTACCGTGCCGGAAGTCTGTGTCACAGAAAGCACAGTCCAGGTTACACCCAGAGAAGCGGAGGAAGACCGCTGGTGTACCGGCCTGCACGCCCTCTCCCTGGAGAGAGTAAAAGATCTCGCAGACCTTCATAGGCCGGCGTCGGTCCCGTCGATGGTATAGAGCGCGGTGTTATTCTCCGACTCGCACACTTTTGCCTTGTAGCAATTGGGGATCTGCTCCACACACCAGCGGGCAATATTCTCCGCCGTGGGGTTGAAGGGCAGCAGCTCATTGAAGTCCCCATGGTCGAGATAGGCGTGGATCCGCTCCTTGATGATATTGAAGTCCACCACCATACCCTCGGCATTGAGCTCCTCTGCGCGGCAATAGATCGTGATGATCCAGTTGTGTCCATGGACGCGACTACACTTACTCGGGTACGGGAGTTCCAGGTGATGGCTTCCCGCCACCTCTAATCTCTTTGCAATATAATACATAGTAATCTTTCTTCCTGATGCAAAGGTACAGATTTTATCGCGCGGTCTCTTCGTCTGACAGTCTTACCTCAGGATCAGGATATCACCCTCCTGGGGAATATAAGCGGGGTCGAGCTTATTCATCTGGTAGAGAGAGCGCAGCTGGATTCCGTATCTCTGGGCTATGCCGTGGATCGACTCTCCTACCCTCACCTCATGGCGGTAGTAAGGCGGATCGGCACGACGGAGCTTCCGCTGGAG
>NZ_CAKRLH010000061.1 GCF_934359325.1 uncultured Porphyromonas sp. | reverse complement strand
ATCCGATCAGAGCTAAACGTGTAGAAAGCAGCTTGGTTCCATGTTTGGACGAGGGTTCGAATCCCTCCATCTCCACCACTAAAGCCCGCTTATACTTGGTTACAGCAGTATAAGCGGGCTTCTCGTATACTCAGAGCAGGTTAGAATGGGTTACAGTGGCACGAACTCGGACAAAAATGGGGTATGTAATGCTGTCATCCAGGCGCTAAGTGATCGGAGTCCCTCTCCTTGCTTGCGACAGTGTCTAATCCTTCGCTGCCACTCAGTACGGGGATCCCTTCCACAGGAAGTGCCATTTCTACACCGATAAGGGACATAGCAAAGAAAGCCTATGAACTGGGACTTGACGGTGGGGACATTCTTCACTTATCGGGGCAGAGATTTCCAGGGCTGCGCATTTGAGTTTTACCTCGCCCGCCCGGTCCCGCAGGGGCTTACCCACCGGTTCCCCTCCTCTGCCACCCCGCCACCGACCGATCCTGCATTCATCCCCTATGCCAGCGGGAGGCGGATCCCGCCAGGGATCCCCGGCGCCGGGGAGTATCGTATCGAGCTGGATAGACTTAGGTGAATTCTAAACCCGGGTTTAGTGATCACTAAACCCGGTAATAGTGATGACTAATACCGGGTTTAGTTTGGGGGCGCAGGGCTGACGCATTTGAGCTATACAGTAAACCATCTGATGCCCGTCAGAGAGGCTGATTCTTAGGGAGCGGGCATCCTTGCGGATGCGGATACGCTGATGATGGACGAGGCTCAAATGCGTCAGCCCTTCAGATATTTGTCAGAAAAGGAGGAAAAGGGTAAATTTGATGACAGGTGCGGCGGAGAGCGTCGGTCGATGACCTTTTATGACGCTACTCCTCGGAGATCCCACAACACCTACACGTATATAATAGACACCCCTCGGCTATGCGACGATCTCCCGAGCCGAGTACAATGTAAACCACTATGGCCACAAATCCGGAAATCAAGAAGTTTGTCGAGGAGCACAAGGATGACTTCCTGGAAGATCTTTTCTCACTCATCCGCATCCCCTCCATCAGCTCACAGTCATCCCACAAGGAGGATATGGTTCGCTGCGCCGAGCGCTGGAGCGAGATCCTCAAGAGCATCGGCATGGACCGCGTCGAGATCCTACCTACGGGAGGACACCCTGCAGTCTTT
Organism: uncultured Porphyromonas sp.; assembly: GCF_934359325.1. Taxonomy (GTDB): domain Bacteria; phylum Bacteroidota; class Bacteroidia; order Bacteroidales; family Porphyromonadaceae; genus Porphyromonas_A. Next base: position 7,408 of record NZ_CAKRLH010000061.1, on the reverse strand, counting down.
GCAGAGAAGAAGTATAGCGAGGAGGCACCCACGGTGCTCGTCTACGGACACTACGACGTGATGCCGGCAGAGCCGCTTGATGAGTGGAAGCAACCGGATCCCTTCGAGCCGGTGATCAAGGACGGCCTGATCGTAGCTCGTGGATCGGACGACTGCAAGGGACAGTCCTCCACGCAGGTACAGGGACTGAGGACTGCCCTCGAGCTGGGTCTGGTGAAGTGTAATGTCAAGGTACTCCTCGAGGGAGAGGAGGAGATCGGATCGATCAATATGGAGAGCTTCCTGAAGAAGCATAAGGATCTCCTCGCCTGTGACGTAATCCTCGTCAGCGACACCGATATGGTAAGCAACGAGGTACCCTCGATCACCACCGGGCTGAGAGGTATGTGCTACTGGGAGGTAGAGGTGAGCGGCCCGAGCCACGACCTCCACTCCGGTCACTATGGTGGTGCCGTTGCTAACCCGATCAACGAGCTGGGGAAGATCATCTCCAAGCTCCACGACGAAAAGGGCAAGGTGACTATCCCGGGATTCTACGACGACGTGATCGATATGACCGAGGAGGATCACAAGCAAGTGGCTCAGATCCCGTACGACGACAAGTCCTACTCCGATGCGATCGGCGTGCCCGGTGTACAGGGCGAGGAGGGCTACGTCACCTACGAGCGTAATAGCTGGAGACCTGCTCTGGATGTCTGCGGTATTTATGGTGGGTACACCGGTGAGGGTGCAAAGACGATCATCCCCGCCAAGGCAACCGCCAAGATCTCTACCCGACTCGTAGCCAATCAGGATAAGGATAAGATCATTGCTGCCTTTGAGCCCTATATCAAGGAACTCACTCCGGACACCGTGCGCGTCAAGGTGACCAACCTGAGCGGCACCGATGCATACAATTGCCCGACCGACCTACCAGCCTACAAGGTGGCAGAGGATGCCTTCGAGGCTGTCTGGGGCAAGCGTCCCATTGCCTACCATAGTGGTGGCAGTATCGGCGTGGTGATCCTCTTCGAGCGGATCCTCCAGACAAAGACAATCCTTATGGGCTTTGGTCTCGGCTCCGACGGCATCCACTCGCCGAATGAGAACTTCCCGCTGACCAACTTCTACAACGGCATCGAGACAGTGGCGGAGTTTTACGCCCGCTTCGGTCACAAGTAATCTATGTCCTCACTACTGATCCAGAATGTACTCCTGCCCTCCGATGACCGTCGGAGGGCAGATGTACTGATCGAGGGAAGTCGGATCTCCAAGATCGGCTCCGTCTCCCCGGCTGACTATCCGGAGGCAGACTTGATCGAGGGGGACGGGCTGGCGATCATACCGGGCTTCGTGAATGGTCACACCCACTCGGCGATGACCTTCTTCCGTGGCTATGGTGACGACCTCAACCTGATGGACTGGCTCAATAATATGATCTGGCCCGTGGAGGCTCACCTCACAGAGGAGGACATCTACTGGGGTGCCCGTGTAGCCACCCTCGAGATGATCAAGAGTGGCACCACCGCCTTCCTCGACATGTACACACTCCCCGAGGGGACGGCTCGTGCAGTGGAGGAGAGCGGACTGCGAGCCAACCTCTCCTACACCCTCTTTGACCGATGGGATGAGGAGCGGGCGGCGCTGGACCGGAAGCGGCTGGACGAGTATCTCAAGCTCTTCAGCACCTTCTCCGACAGGGTGCAGCTATCGGTCGGTCCTCATGCCATCTACACGGTATCGGCTGAGCAGCTCAAGTATGGGTCCGACTTTGCGAAGGCCAATGGACTCCTCGTGCACCTTCACCTCTCGGAGACCTACACTGAGTGGCGCGACTGTTGCGAGAAGTACAGTACGACACCGGTTCGCTTCCTTGATCAGATCGGGGTGCTGTCGGACAACCTTGTGCTGGCGCACGGGCTTTGGCTCGACAGCGAGGAGATCCAGATGCTGGCTGATCACGGCTGTAGCGTGGTCCATAATCCTGCCTCAAATATGAAGCTTGCCTCGGGGAGCCAATTTAGATATGAAGAGTTGCGCCGCCGAGGTGTCCGGGTGGGACTGGGGACGGATGGAGTCTCCAGCTCGAATAACCTCGACATGATCACGGCGATGAAGTGCGCCTCCTTTATGGGAAAGAGCTGGAGTGGAGACCCGACGGTGAATAAGGCGGGTGACCTCTTCGACAGCGCTACTCGTATCGGGGCGGAGATACTTCGCCTGGAGAGTGGTCGCATTGAGGAGGGCTACCTTGCCGATGTCTGCTTGGTCGACCTCTCCCGACTCGACATGACGCCGACACACAGCTTGATCTCCAACCTCGTCTACGCCACCAATGGAGACGTCATCGACACAACGATCGTCAACGGGAAGGTGCTGATGAGACACCGCGTCATACCGGGAGAGAGAGAGATCAGAGAGCGCTTTGAGGAAGTGTCCAAGGAGCTCTTCCGTCGCAGCGGTGTAGCAGTATAATCACAAAATACTCAAGAGATGAATCTACAAGACTATCAGGCAGCCGCCGATTACCTCCGCCCATTTGTACCGGAGGGGACAAAGGTGGCGATCACGCTGGGAAGTGGGCTCGGGAAGCTCGCTGACCGCATAGAGAATGCAAAGGTAATCCCCTACAAGGATATCCCAAACTTCCCTGTCAGTACGGCAGTAGGACATAAGGGCAACCTGATCATCGGTACGCTGGACGGCGCTCCGGTGATCGCCATGCAGGGACGCTTTCACTACTACGAGGGCTATCCGATGGATAAGGTCACCTTCCACGTGCGGGTCTTCCACCTCTTAGGCATCGAGTACCTCTTTGTATCCAATGCTGCAGGTGGACTCAATACCTCCTTCCATGTGGGTGATCTGATGATCATCACCGATCACATCAATTGGCTCCCCAATCCTCTGATCGGGCCCAATATCGATGCCTTTGGTCCCCGCTTCTCAGACATGACCCGCCCTTACGATCGGGGGCTGATCCACGAGGCTGAGAGACTCTCCGGTGAGCTGGGGATCTCACTACAGAGAGGGGTCTACGTCGGCTGGACAGGTCCCTCCTACGAGACGCCTGCCGAGTGTCGTATGCTCTCCCTCATCGGAGGGGATGCCATCGGCATGAGCACCGTACCGGAAGTGATCGTGGCCCGACATTGCGGGATACACGTCTTCGGGATGTCCTGCATCACCAACGAGTGCTTCAATAACGATCCCGAGTACGTTAATGATGAGAACGATGTGATCCGAGCAGCAGACGCCGCCTCGGACCGCATGACAAAGCTCTTCGGACGCCTGATCGCCTCGATCTATGCCTAAGAGTGCCGCAGCCGTCGCTGCCGCCCTACTCTCACTCCTTTGCGCTCTTGCCTACGGGCAGGAGCGCCTTGTGGAGTATGTGGATCCCTTCATCGGGACCACTAATTACGGCACGACTAACCCCGGTGCGCGGTACCCCTGGGGGATCATGTCCGTCACGCCCTTCAATGTCATGGGCTCCGACAGCAACACCTACGACAAGGATAGTCGCTGGTGGAGCACACCGTACGAGTGGACCAACTCCTTCCTCACCGGCTTTGCGCACGTCAATCTGAGTGGCGTCGGCTGCCCGGATATGGGCTCTCTCCTCCTAATGGCGACGACCGGGCCGCTGGAGCCGGACTACCACAAGTATGGGACCGCCTACAGTGAGGAGCGTGCCGAGCCGGGGTACTATGCCGTCCGGCTTGATCGCTACGGCATCTCTGCCGAGCTCACCTCTACACTCAGGACCGGAGTGAGTTGCTTCACCTTCCCCGCCGGGGAGAGTCACTTGCTGCTCAATCTCGGTGAAGGGCTGACGAATGAGTCGGGGGCTTTCCTTAGGCGAAAAAGTGAGACTGAGATCGAGGGGATGAAGCTGCTGGGGAACTTCTGCTACGATGTTCCCCAGGCGGTCTATCCGATCTACTTTGCCCTCCGTGTGTCCAAAGCACCGAAGCAGACCGGCTGGTGGAAGCATCAGCGGCCGATGACTGCCGAGGCAGCTTGGGACCAGCACGCCGGTAAGTACAAGGTATACACGAAGTATGGTCGAGAGATTGCCGGAGATGACATAGGCGCTTACTTCACCTACGAGACAAGTGAGGGGGAGTCGATCGAAGTCCGACTTGCCGTCTCTTTTGTCAGCACTGAGAACGCTTGGCAAAATATGGAGGCGGAGACGGCGAAACTCTCTTTTGCCCAACTCCGAGAGCGTGCCTCCTCAAGCTGGGAGAGGGAGCTGAGCCGCATCACCGTGGAGGGCGGTACGGAGGAGCAACGGAGGGTCTTCTACACAGCACTCTACCACACGATGATCCAGCCAAGCATCCTCCAGGATGTCAACGGTCAGTACCCGACTATGGAGAGCGACAGCGTGGGACAGACAGCACACGACCGGTATACCATCTTCTCTCTCTGGGACACCTACCGCAACGTCCATCAGTTGTTGACGCTAGCTTATCCTGAGCGGCAACTCGATATGGTTCGGTCGATGATCAATATGTACCGCGAGGGGGGCTGGCTACCTCGCTGGGAGCTAATGGGGCGTGAGACGCTCACGATGGAGGGAGATCCCGCCATACCGGTGATCGTCGACACGTGGCTCAAGGGGCTGCGGGATTACGACATAGAGACCGCCTATGAGGCGATGCTTAAGTCTGCTACCCTGCCGAGTGAAGCAAACCTCCTAAGGAGCGACAACGATGACTACCTCCGGCTCGGCTATGTGCCTCTGCGAGGAAAGTACGACAATTCTGTCTCCCATGCGCTCGAGTACTACGTAGCGGACCATGCACTGAGCATCCTCGCTGACTCTCTCGGGCACAAGGAAGAGGCAAAGCGATTCTATAAGCAGAGTCTAGGCTACAGGCACTACTACGATCCGGCGACGAAGACGCTTCGACCGAAGCTTCCCGACGGCTCCTTTCTCTCGCCCTACGACCCTGAGCTGGGGAAGAACTTTGAGCCCAATCCCGGCTTCCACGCAGGTTGCGCTTGGAATTACGCCTTCTTTGTACCCCACGACATCCCCGGGCTGGTTCGTCTACATGGCGGACGAAGCGCCTTTGTCAATCGGTTACAGAGCGTATTTGATGAAGGGCACTACGACCCATCCAACGAGCCGGACATTGCCTACCCCTATCTCTTCACCTACTTCAGCGGCGAGGAGTGGAGGACACAGCACTTAGTTAGCGAATTGTTGGCAAAGCACTTCCGTGCGACACCTGACGGGATCCCGGGAAATGACGATACCGGCACCATGTCCACATGGGCGGTCTTCTCTATGATGGGTCTCTACCCCGATGTACCCGGCGTACCCGAGTATGCCCTGACAGCCCCCACCTTTGACCGGATCACAATCCGGCTCGACCCGACTTGGTATGGCTCCGATCGCTTGGTGATCGAGGGGGCACCGCAGAACGCGAAGAGCTATGTCAAGGGGATACGGTTCAATGGCAAGCCTCTCAAGCGCCACAGGATCTCTCACGAGATGCTAAGACAGGGAGGCGTGCTGAGCTACGAGTACTAAGTCATGAGCTTAGAGCGAGATATTGCGCGGAAGTTCCTCTACAGCGAGACTGCGAAGCCCCGGCTGCGACCGGTTGTGAAGGTCTCGACCATAGGGATAGCCTTGGGGATCCTGCTGATACTGATCTCCTTCTTCATCATTGATGGCTTCAAGCAAGAGATACGGAGCAAAATCGATGGCTTCATCGGTAGCGTGAAGATCTCCAATCCGGACAATACATTCAATAGGTACACAGTACCGCTGGATCTCCCTGAAGGGCTGACCGACAGCCTGACATCGATCGCCCGAAGCCGTGACCCCAAGGCGTCTGTCTATTCCTTCGCCGATGAGATGAGCCTGATTAAGGTCGACTCCACCTTCCGTGCAGTCGCCTTCCATGGTGTGGACTCACTCTTTAATGCCGACTTCTTTGCTAAGTATATGGTTGAGGGTGAGATCCCAAGCTTTAGCGGCGAGTCGGACGAGGAGGTGGTGATGTCGACGATGCTGGCTAAGCTCTTCGATCTGAAGGTGGGCGACCGTTGCCTCTCCTACTTCACCGATGGGGAGAGCTTCAAGGTTAGGCGCCTTACGGTGGCCGGACTATTTTACACCGGGTTTGAGGAGTACGATCAGGCTCTACTGGTGGGGGATATTCGACTGGTTCGGTCCGTCGCAGGCTTTGACAGCAACCAGGTCGGGGGCATACAGATACACCTGACCGACCACAATCAGGTCGGACAGGTCTTCGACCACTGCTTCGACTACTTAGCGGAGCGCAATGGGCGGTATGAAGAGCGATACACGATGTTCACCTCCGAGGAGCTTTACCCCGGTATCTTCAGTTGGCTCGGTCTCTTGGACGCCAACGTCTACATGATCCTGGCGCTGATGATCGTCGTCGCCGGCATCACAATGATCACCGGCATCATCGTCCTTGTGCTGGAGAAGGTTCGCGCCATCGCCCTCCTCAAGACGCTCGGTCAGTCGGATAGGTCGCTCAGGAGAGTCTTCCTCCACATATCGGCATTCGTACTGGGACGGGGCGTACTATGGGGCAACGCCCTTGCGCTACTCCTCGCCGGCATACAGATGACCTGGAAGCCGCTTAAGCTCGACCCATCGCAGTACTACACCGCCTACGTGCCGATGGAGATCCGGTGGGAGACCCTTCTCTTCACTAATCTCATCATCGTCATCTCTGCCCTGCTCCTTGTGCTAATCCCCACACGGGTGATCGGCAAGATTCATCCGGCGCAGGTCCTAAGATTTGAGTAAAACCTAAAGAGTATATATCAAATGTCTACAACCAATCTCAGCAACTACGACCCCACGACTATCCCTGACGCGACCGGCAAGAGAGTCGCAGTCGTCGTATCGGAGTGGAATGATCAGGTCACTAATAGCATGGCACAGGGCGCCATCGACACGCTCAAGGAGTATGGCGTGCGGGAGGAGGACATCCTCGTGGAGTATGTACCCGGAAGCTTTGAGCTCATCTACGGCTGCAACCGAATGCTCCAGACAGAAGAGCTAGATGCGATCCTCGCCATCGGCTGTATCGTCCAGGGTGAGACGCCCCACTTCGACTATCTCAGTCAAGCGGTTGCCGTCAACCTCGGCAAGCTCAATGCCGACACCATCGACGTGCCGATCATCTTTGGTGTCCTCACCACCAATACCATGGAGCAGGCGACTGACCGCTCCGGTGGCAAGCACGGCAATAAGGGCATCGAGGCAGCCGTCACAGCCCTAAAGCTCATCGGCCGCTTCGGCAGATAAGCACCACAGCGTGCTAAGAGAAAAGGCTTCTGCAATTGCAGAGGCCTTTTCTTTCATATATAAATGAGATAGCCGGCTAGTCCGGAGAGGATCATCAGCAGGATGGGATGGACCCACCGC
>NZ_CAKRLH010000060.1 GCF_934359325.1 uncultured Porphyromonas sp. | reverse complement strand
TTCTTGTAGTCGGTGAGGACGTAGCCGAGGGCGATGCCCTTCTTGAGCGCGGGAGACATGGTGCCAGAGGTGAGGTGTCCGATCTCCTTACCGTTGCCGTCGGTCACCTTGTAACCCTCGCGAGGTACACCGCGACCCTTCAGCTCGATGCCGACGAGACGATACTTGGTGCCGTTTGCCTTAGCATCCTCAAGGATCTTGCGACCGGGGAGGTTCTCCTTGCCCTCGATCAGTTTCGTCGTCCAGCCGAGACCGGCGGCGTAGGGATTGGTGGTGTCGTCGATGTCGTTGCCGTAGAGGCAGAATCCCATCTCCAGACGGAGGGTGTCACGGGCACCGAGGCCGACCGGCTTGATGTCAAACTCCTTCCCTGCCTCGAAGAGCTGATTCCAGAAGTTCTCCGGATCCTTGATGTCCTGGATGTAGAGCTCGTAACCACCGGCGCCGGTGTAGCCGGTATTGGATACCAGCACCTCCTCTCCGTGGAACTTCCCTCTGTGGAAGCTGTAGTAGGGGATCGCGTCAACGTCGATGTCGACCAGCTTCTGGATCGTCTCCTTGGCCTTGGGACCCTGGACGGCGAGGATGCTCATCCGCTCTGAGCGGTTCTCCAGCTCTACGCCGTCGATCTTGTGGTCGGAGATCCACTTGAAGTCCTTCTCGATATTGGCTGCATTGGCGACCAGCATGTAGTAGTCGCCGAAGCAGTAGGCGATGAAGTCATCGACGATACCACCCTTGTCATTGGGATAGTAATTGTACTGCGCCTTGCCGTCGGTGAGCTTGGAGATGTCGTTGGAGCAGACATTCTGGAGGAACTCCTCAGCCTTGGGGCCACTGACAAAGAGGGCGCCCATGTGGGAGACATCGAAGACGCCTACGCTCTCGAGGACTGCCATATGCTCAGCTACGATGCCGTCGGGGTACTGGATCGGCATATCGTAGCCGGCAAAGTTGGTCATCTTGGCTCCGAGCTTGACATGGATGTCATGGAAGGGGGTTTTCTTTAGTTCCATAGATTGATAGTTTGTATTGAGTTTTGTGTAAAAAGGTTGTCTTGCTATCTCACTTCGGTGGTGACGATCTCGAGCAGGGTCTCTGCTGCCATCACGAGTGAGGGGATAGGGAGGTACTCATAGATGCCGTGGAAGTTGAGCCCGCCGGCAAATAGATTGGGACAGGGGAGTCCCTTATGGCTGAGTGTGGCGCCGTCGGTGCCGCCTCTGATGGGCGACGTGATCGGCTCTATGCCGAGCCGCTTCATCGCCTCGGCGGCGTGGTCGACGATCTCCATCCGATAGATCAGGCACTCCAGCATATTGCGGTACTGGTCGCGGACGGTGACGGTGATGCGCTCCTCGCCGTAGCGAGAATTGATCGCCGCCGCTGTGCGGACTAGTGTGTCCTTGCGCTCCTCGAGTGCCTCGCTATCGAAGTCCCTGAGGATATACTCTAGCTCTGACTCCTCTACTGTGCCGGTCATAGAGACGAGGTGGTAGAATCCCTCCCGCCCCTCAGTCGTGGAGGGTCGCTGGTCGGGTAGGGTGCTGTCGAAGTCCATGGCGAGACGCATGGCGTTGATCATCTTGCCCTTGGCGTCTCCGGGGTGGACGTTGAGTCCATGACAGTGTATGGTGGCGGAGGCGGCGTTGAAGTTCTCGTACTGCAGCTCACCGATAGCTCCGCCATCCACGGTATAGGCAAAGTCTGCACCGAAGCCCTTCACGTCGAAGAGCGAAGCCCCTCTGCCGATCTCCTCATCGGGAGTAAAGCCGATCCGTATCTCCCCATGGGGGATCTCAGGGTGAGTGGTGAGGTAGTGTGCCAGCTCCATAATGGCTGCGACGCCGGACTTATCGTCCGCACCGAGAAGCGTGGTGCCATCGGTGACGATCAGCTCCTGTCCCACGTATTGGGCGAGCTCGGGGAACTTCTGTGGGGAGAGAGTGATGTCCCTCTCCTCATTAAGCATGATCTCTCCGCCCTCGTAGTGGACGATACGTGGCTTGACGTTCCTTCCGGAAGCATCAGGCGAGGTGTCCAGGTGGGCGATCAGACCGATCACAGGCTGATCCTTCATCCCTACGGCCGGAATGGTCGCCGTGACGTAGCAGTGATCGTCCACAGTTGCTGCAAGCCCCATGCTCTGAAGCTCAAAGCAGAGGAGATGCGCCAGATCCCACTCCTTATCCGAGGAGGGAGTCTCCTCGCTGGAGGGATCGGACGTAGTCTCGAGGGAAACGTAGCGGAGAAAACGCTTGACGATGCTCTCCTTACTTATACGCATCGAGATTGGTTTCGTGGGGAGCAAAGTGTGAGATAACCTCCTCCGCTATCGCATCAGCCTCAGCCTCGGTAGGTGCCTCGGCATAGATCCTCATGATCGGCTCGGTATTGCTCTTTCGGAGGTGGACCCAGCGGTCGGGGAAGTCAATCTTCACCCCATCAATGGTGGTGATGGACTGATCCTTATACGCCCTCTTGATGTCGTCGAAGATCCTGTCCACATCGAGACCGGTGAGATCCTGACGCTTCTTCACCATCGCGTACTGCGGGAGGAGAGCCTTGATCTGGGTCGGCTTGAGGAAGCGCTTTGCCATCATGGTGAGGAAGAGCGCAATGCCTACGAGAGCGTCACGTCCATAGTGAGCCTTAGGATAGATCACACCGCCATTGCCCTCACCACCGATCAGCGCACCCACCTCCTTCATCTTCGTCACCACATTCACCTCGCCGACAGCGGCAGGGGTATAGGTGCCGCCGTGAGATATGGTGACATCACGTAGGGCTCGGGTGGAGCTGAGATTGGAGACGGTATCGCTGCCGGGATAGAGGCTCAGCAGGTAGTCGGCAATGCTGACGAGGGTGTACTCCTCGCCAAATGGAGTGCCGTCCTCACAGAAGATCGCCAGGCGATCCACGTCGGGATCGACAGAGAACCCGACATCGGCCTTCTTCTCCTTGACCAACTGCCCCAGCTCGATAAGATTTTGTGGCAAAGGCTCAGGATTGTGTGCAAAGTCCCCGGTAGGCTCGCCATGAAGCAGATAGGCACTCTTGACACCCAGCGCATCGAAGAGGCGGGGAAGGGCAATGCCTCCGACAGAATTGATCGTGTCGGCGCAGACGGTCAGTCCGGCCTCTCGGATCGCGGCCGCATCCACCTCGGGCAGACTCAGCACCATCTGCACATGAGCATCGGTGTAGTCCTTATGCTCCACATGTCCCAGGTGATCCACCTCGGCAAAGGAGAAGTCCTCCGCATCAGCCATCCGGTAGACCTCGCGCCCCTCAGCATCGGAGAGGAAGGTGCCCTCGTGATTGAGCAGCTTCAGGGCATTCCAGTGCTTAGGGTTGTGGCTGGCCGTGATGATGATACCGGCGTCGGCACCCTCCTCGGTAACGGCAAACTCTGTCGTCGGAGTGGTGGCAAGACCAATATTCACCACGTCAAAGCCGACAGCCTGTAGCGTCCCGATCACGATCCTCTGGATCATATCGCCGGACATGCGGGCATCGCGGCCCACGACGATCTTATTGGACTGTACGGGAGAGTTTTTCCGTGCCTGGGTGGCAAAGGCTGCGGTGAAATTGACAATGTTGATCGGATTGAGACCCTCGGAGGCAGATCCCCCGATGGTGCCTCGGATCCCTGATATAGACTTGATAAGGCTCATGGCATCAATATTTTCGGTTATTTCTTGTACTCAAAGCGGACATCCTTGAAGTAGAGCGCATAGCCGTCCTTAGAGAAGGCTATCGGGCCGTGGCGGAAGGAGGTGATCACCTGCACTCTGGAGGGTACTCCGGCAAGACGCACAGCCTCGAGGAGTGCCTCACACTGGAGGTTGTTATTGGCACTCTCCTGTGCGTCCTGATTGGGGTCGATGACCACGTCTTCCCCCTTAGCGGTGTATACGAAGGTGAGGGCTCCGGTGCCGCCGCTGTAGGGACCGCCGTTGCTCATCCTCTTGATCGACTCCTTGGAGATGCGCGGACCGATGCCCTCGATCTCCATACGAGCAGAGATGATCCGCTGACTGCCGGTCACCGCTGAGCCCTTCTCCACCACGCGTATGAAAAGTCCCTCCTTGATCTCGACAAAGGTCCCCTCCGGGGTGATAAGGTCGGCAGGGAGCTCCTTGATGATACGGATACCGAGGGAGTCGGTGAAGTGCTTCACCTCCTTCTCCTCCTGCTTGATCATGTCGACGTAAGACATACGCTTCTTGTCGCATCCGCTGACTAACAGCAGACCGGTGAGTAGGAGTAGGACTGTCAGATGAGTGGGTCTGAGTAGATGTCTCATATAGGGGATAAAAAGTGTCTAAGAGTGTAACTCTAAAAGGTCAGTAGTGAGGCAAATCGCAACCTTCACCACTATACCATACAAATGTAGCAAAAACCCGTGGACTAATGTCGGTATTAGTTCGATCTAATACCGGTAATAGTCGAAACTAATATCGGGTTTAGTGAAAACTATTACCGGTAATAGATTTGCCTTGTATCACTATGCTGATAACCAGTCTGTTGTGAATTATTTCTCGGAGTGCCTTTTCTGTGGTCATATGGTCGATCGGTAAAGCATTAGATATAAGGGCGTTAGGGTGTCTTGGACTGCTTCCTCGTCTGGCAGTCTGTCAGGGTAGGAGTGATTGCTCAGTGTTGACGGATCAAGGGTCGTTGCCGTAAGAGTATAAAAGATCGCGGCTCCCTCGTCCCACTCGGACGAGAGAGCCGCGATCTCTTACGCTAATACGCTCTTACGACACGGTCTCGGTCAGTCTCCGCAGGAGTCTGCTCCCAGTATGCCGGAGTCGTGGACCTGCTCACTGCAGGAGTCCTCCTCTTCTGACTTAGTGGAAGAGGGAGGGGGTGGGGGAGTGGTCGTGCCCTCTGATGGAGTGGCATCCGACCTGTCAGTCGGGTCGGGAGTCTCGGTCTCGTGAGGGGTCTCCTCTCTGACCTCGCCCCCTTGCTCCTCTGCATCGCGGAGCAGCTCGTCGGCTCGAGAGCTCCAGGGGCGCTTGCCGAGGATCTTCTCCACATCCTCAGTGTAGATCACCTCGCGCTGAAAGAGCAGGTCCGCCATCTCGTGGTGTCCCTCCTCATTCTCCCGCAGGATCTTCTTGGCACGCTCGTACTGCTCGGCGATGATGCTTCGGATCTCCTGGTCGATCAGTCGGGCAGTCTCGTCGCTGTAGGGCTTGGTAAAGTTGTACTCTCCCTGATTGTCCTCATAGTTGATGTTGGGGATCTTGTCACTCATCCCGTAATTGACCACCATCGCCTGTGCCATGCGGGTCACCTTCTCGAGGTCGTTGGAGGCACCGGTGGATATGTGTCCAATGAAGAGCTCCTCAGCGGCACGGCCACCAAGGGTCGCGCACATCTCGTCCTCGATCGCCTCCTTGGGGACGATCTGCCGCTCCTCAGGCATGTACCAGGCGGCTCCGAGCGCGCGCCCTCTCGGTACGATGGTTACCTTGACGAGCGGATTAGCATAGCGGAGACGCCAGCTGATGGTGGCATGACCCGCCTCGTGGATGCAGATCATCTTCTTCTCCGACTTGGTGATGATGGCACTCTTCTTCTCCAGTCCGCCGACGACGCGGTCGACGGCGTTGGAGAAGTCGACAGCCTCCACGGCATTCTTCGACTCACGGGCGGCGATGAGTGCCGCCTCATTGCAGACGTTGGCAATGTCTGCCCCGGAGAATCCCGGCGTCTGGCGAGCCATCTTGTCCGGATCCACGTCGGGCGCCAGCTTGAGCCCCTTCATGTGGACGAGGAAGATCTCTTTCCGCTCATTGAGGTCCGGCAGGTCGATGTAGATCTGTCGGTCGAAGCGACCGGCACGCATCAGTGCCTTATCGAGGATGTCAGCACGGTTTGTAGCCGCCATGACGATGACTCCACTATTGGTGTCGAATCCGTCCATCTCAGTCAGCAGCTGATTGAGGGTATTTTCCCGCTCGTCGTTGCCTCCGAAGCCGGCATTCTTTCCCCTCGCCCGACCGATGGCATCGATCTCATCGATGAAGATGATGCAGGGGCTTTTCTCCTTTGCCGTGCTGAAGAGATCCCGCACACGGCTGGCTCCTACGCCCACAAACATCTCAACGAAGTCTGAGCCACTGAGGGAGAAGAATGGCACGCCTGCCTCACCGGCAACAGCCTTGGCGAGGAGTGTCTTACCTGTCCCGGGAGGGCCTACGAGGAGCACGCCCTTGGGGATCTTACCGCCGAGGTGGGTGTAGCGCTTGGGCTCCTTGAGGAAGTGGACTACCTCCATCACCTCTTGCTTGGCGCCGTAGAGGCCGGCAACGTTGTCAAAGGTGGTCTTCACCTTTGTCTCCGGATCAAAGAGCTGAGCCTTGGACTTGCCGACATTCATCACACCGCCGCGACCGCCCATCCCGGAGAAGCCTCTCATCATCCAGATCCAGAAAACAATCAGGAGGAGGAAGGGTAAGGTCTGTAGGAGGATGGTCCAGAAGCTGATGCTCTGATTGACGTACGAGATCTCTGTGGAGATCGGCTTGTCGGAGCTCTTGATCTTCTGATATATGTCGTTGAAGGCTGTCGCACCCGGCATCTCTGACGTGACCTGCGTGGCACCGAGGAGGCGCGGGCGGGTCTCCTTGACTTGCTCTGCCGGTACGATGCCGAGGTCGACGAGACGACCCTCCTTGCCCTGGCGGAGGGTGGCATCCACCTTCCCCTTAGAGGAGTAGACGGTGATGGACTCAAAGGCATCGTCCTCCATCAGGGTCTGGAAGTCAGACCACTTGACTGAGCGGGCGTTGCTATTGTCACCGAAGAAGTAGAGCCCCAGGATCACCATCATGATGATCATGAAGATCCAGCCGATATTGAAATTTGGCTTGCGCTTCGGGTTGCCTCTCTGAGGCATGGTTTTATTTGGCATAAGTATGGATCAGTTTACTATAATACATCTCAGACTTCGTCCTCGAGTCGGGTCAGGTCCGCATCCTCCCACATCTGCTCGAGATGATAGAAGGTGCGTAACTCCGGCGTGAAGATGTGGACCATCGCATCGACGTAGTCCATAGCGATCCACTCACCGCTCCCCTTATGGACGCGGATGGGACGCTCTCCTGCCTGCTCCTTCACCGTCTCTAGGACTGAGTCCTCCAGAGCACTGATGCCAGTCGGGCTATTGCTCTCTGCGATGATCATATAGTCGGTGGGTCGATCATGCAGGCGGTGCAAGTCGAGGATGGTGATGGCGTGTCCTTTCTTGGCCTTGAGGCCCTCTACGATACTGTGGACAAGCGCTTCAGTGCGCTCGGGTGAGGTAGTCGAAGTTGTCAAAAGTCGGTATGTATTGAAATAAAAATGGTGTGACTTACTTGCGTATGAGGAGGACAACATTCTCGACGTGATGCGTCTGCGGAAACATATCCACAGGCTGCGTCACGGCGACGCTGTACTCCTCCTGAAGGGTCTGCAAATCTCGTGCCTGACTGGCGGGATTGCAGCTGACATAGACGATGCGGTCCGGGTGGGCATGCAGGATCGTCTGCAGCACATCGGGATGCATGCCTGCTCGAGGCGGATCTGCGATGATTACATCGGGTCGCCCGTGAGACTCCACAAAGTCATCTGTCAGGATATCCTTCATGTCTCCGGCGTAGAAGTCCAGATTCGTCAGACCATTGAAGTCCGCATTGAGCTTCGCATCACGGATAGCCTCCTCGACGTACTCGATGCCGATCACGTGCGCTGCCTGACGGGAGACAAAGGAGGCGATGGTGCCGGTACCGGTATAGAGGTCGTAGACCATCTCCTTGCCGGTAAGACCTGCCAGCTCGCGAACCACGGAGTAGAGACGGTAGGCCTGGCGGCTATTGGTCTGGAAGAAGGACTTTGGTCCAACCTTGAAGTGCAGCCCCTCCATCTCCTCGACGATATAGTCTCTGCCGGAGAAGGACTTCACCTCGAGCCCATCGAGGGTGTCATTGCCCTTCGTATTGATCACGTAGAGTAGGGAGGTGATCTCGGGGAATGCCTCCCTCAGCGCACTAAGTAGGGCAGTGCGGCGCTCCTCGTCCTCCTCACCGAAGGCAAGGACCAGCATCACCTCGCCCGTGGAGGATATACGTAGCATCATCGTCCGCATCAGCCCCACCTGGTCTCTCAGATCGAAGAAGGTGTACCCATCGTGCGTGAGACAGTAGTGGCGGATGAAGTTTCGGATCCTATTATTCAGGTCATCCATCAGGTAGCACTCGCGGATGTCGAGGACCTTGTCGAAGCGCCCCGGGATGTGGAATCCCAGTCCCCGCCGCTCATCGACCGCCTCCCCATCCAGTCGGTCGCGCTCCTCCTCGGTGATCCAGCGGGAGGAGGAGAAGGTGAACTCGAGCTTATTCCGATACCCCAGCTCCCTCTCGCAGCCCAGTATCGGACGCCGCTCTCCGATCGTCACCTTGCCGATCCGGGTCAGCTGGTCATAGACCTGCTGACCCTTGGCCTGAAGCTGCATCTCGTAGGGCACATGCTGCCACTTGCAGCCACCGCAGAGACCGAAGTGCGGACATGCCGGCTCTCGTCGCCGATCTGACGGGGTGATCAAGCGGTCGATAAGCCCCTCTGCATGGGAGTGCTTGCTCCTCGTGATAAGCAGGTCGGCCACATCTCCCGGAGCGCTGTATGGCACAAAGACCACACGTCCGTCCTCTAAGTGTCCGATACACTTCCCCTCAGCCGCCATCTTCTCGA
>NZ_CAKRLH010000059.1 GCF_934359325.1 uncultured Porphyromonas sp. | reverse complement strand
TCCTGCCAGTTGGTGGAGCTCTTGACGTGACCGACATTGAAGCCAAAGGTCACCTCGCTCGAGCGATAGAGCCCGATGCCGGCAGGATTGACGGAGACGGCTGTAGGATCGGCGCCGAGGGCACCGACGGCATTGCTCATGGCCTGAGCGCGTGCCGTGCCGTGGATCTCCCGCATGCTATTCCGGTAGACGTCGGTGGGCGCCTGCGCCTCGGCGGTACTCACTCCGAGGAGGAGCGAGAGGGCGAGCAGGGGAGTGATTGATTTATGTAGTGTCATTGCATTAAGTGCTTGAGGAAATGAGGGTCTGTCACTTAGCGACGACCACCACCGGTCCCGTTGTTACGGGTGGTCGTTGTTGTCGTCGTCGTGGTGGAGCGAGACGGCGATGAGGAGCGGGACGGGGTGCTGTAGGTACTCCGCGTCGTATTGTAGCTCCTGTTGTTATTGGAGCCGTTATTCCACCGGTTGGTGGTACGATTGGTCGAGTTGTATCCCCTATTATTATGGGTATTGGCTCGAGTGGTACCGATGGTGGGGCGGCGACCGTTATTGACGTAGCGGGAGTTATTGGAGCGGGTGTAGTTCGCCCCATTTCCGCCATTGCTCCAGCGGGAGACATTGCCCTGACCGAGTGCTCGACCGTAGGTGGCGGCGTGGCGGTCGTAGTAGCTCTCCGTGCGGCGTGCCCGAGGGGTGTAGCGCGAGGAGAAGTCCCGGCTGTACCAGCCATCGTAGTAGCCACCCCAGTAACCACCGCCATAGTAGCCATAGTCATACGGGTAGTAGCGATAGTAAGGTCTGGACCAGGTGTAGCCGTAGTAACCACCCCAGGGTGTGTACCACGGATCATACCAGGGGTCATACCAGCCCGGATAGGACCAGCGAGCGGCGTACCACGGGTCGTAGTAGCCACGACCGTAGACCCCGCCATACCAGGGATAGTAATAGGAGTAGGCGCCACCCCAGCCGTAGCCTCTATAGCCGGCATACCAGGGGTCGGTATTGATAGTAATGTAGACATTACTGTTCCGATCCCATCCTCTGCCGTAGTAGCTCCGGGTCCAAGGGTCGTACTCATAGTCATCCATGACGTACACCTTCTGCACGTCATCGAGGACAATGCGCCCGTCATCCTCACCATTGAAGCGTCTCATCCGGGCAGCGTACTTACCTCCGTTGCGAGGCGTGTCCAGGTTGTCCAGATTTCGCTCCATATCCTCAACCGTGACCCTCATGTCACGGCGGTTATACCAGTCTGTAGCCCGATCCCGGGCCTTTAGCTGAGCATCGCGTATGGAGTCGCGCTTAGCTTGGCGCTGTCTCTCCATAGCCATCTCGCGGGCGTATGCCTTCTTAGCCTGCTGACGTGCTACCCGAGCCTTAGAGGGGGTCAGGTACGCATCGTCCTGCGCTTGTCCGACATAACCCACAGAGACCGCCGCCAGCATCATGGCGGCAGTTAGTATCCGATGTAAAGCTTTCATATCGCGTCGTTAGTCTAATAAGTTTATACTCACCTTCTCTTCTGTGGACAAGAGGTATCACGGGGATACTCGATCCCACCTGCAAGGTACGAAAAAGTATTCTACTTCTCACCTACCTGCTCACTCTCTCTGCTATTCTTTTGATCAAAAACTGCGCCGAAAGTTTAAGGAGCCCCTGTGCCGCACTTCCCTCATCGACATAACCAGGGGCGTCAGGTCTGCACCCCCAAACTAAACCCGGTATTAGTTGCAACTAATACCGGGTTTAGTGATCACTATTACCGGGTTTAGAACTCTCCGAACTTTATCCAGCTCGATACGATACTCCCCAGCACCGGGGATCCGCCTCCCGCCGCATAGGGGATGAATGTGTCATCGTACAGGGGCGGGGTGTCAAAGGAGGGGGGACGGCGGGTAAGTCCCTGCTGGACCGGGCGGGCGAGGTGAAACTCAAATGCGTCAGCCCTGCCAGGGGGCGGCAATTGGATATTTTTTTCTAAAATAAATAGGTACCTTTGCGTGTCATTGGTACACACAAGAGAGAAATCCAAAAAAAATAGAGTAGCGATAGTATATGGCTCAAGAGATCAGTATCAAGAAGGGTCTCGACATACGACTGGCAGGCGACGCATCTGAGGAGGTGATCCCCTCCTCTGTCGGGTCGTCCTATGGCGTCAGTCCGACATCCTTCCCGGGGCTACAGCCCCGCCTGTCTGTGCAGGTAGGCGATCGTGTAATGGCCGGCAGTCCTGTCCTCTACCACAAGCCCTGCCCGGAGATGGTCCTCGTCTCCCCCGTCAGCGGCGAGGTGGTGCAGGTGGTGCGCGGTGCGAAGCGCAAGATCCTCTACGTCGAGATCAAGGCAGACGCCGACGTAACGTATAAGGACTTCGATGTGACGGACGTCACCTCGCGGAGCCGTGAGGAGATCCTCTCGCTCCTGATGCAGAGTGGCATGCTCGCCCTCCTCCGTAAGCGGCCGTACGATATGGTGCCGGACCCGACGGAGAGACCGCGGGACATCTATGTCACCGCCAACTTCACCGCCCCGCTCCTGCCCGACACGATGGCGCTCCTCGGAGAGGACAAGAAGTATCTCCAGATCGCTGCAGATGTGCTGGGTAAGCTCACCGAGGGCGACGTCTACATGGGCTACGCTCCCGGCGAGGCTCTGGGGCTGAAGGGCGTCCGCGAGTATGAGGTGAAGGGTCCCCACCCTGCCGGCAACGTGGGCGTGCTGATCAATCATACCCGCCCGATCAATCAGGGGGAGGTCGTCTGGACCCTCTCCGTGACGGAGATGGCCCTGCTGGGACGCTTCCTCACCACCGGTCACGTTGACCTGACGAAGCGTGTCGCCTGCGCCGGTACCGGCATGGAGAGGAGAGGGATCACCGTCGTCCGCGCCGGTGCTAAGATCGAGGACATTGTCTCCGACAAAAAGGCCAATACGGCTGAGCACCTCCGCCTCATCGATGGGGATGTGCTCACGGGACTGCAGGTCACCGATAGCCACCCCTTCCTCTCCACTCGGACCAATATCATCACCGCGATCCCCGAGGGGGACGAGACGGTGGAGCTCTTCGGCTGGATGGCTCCGGGACTGGACAAGTACTCCGTCTCGCGTACCTTCACCTCCTGGCTCACCGGGAAGCGGAAGTACACCATCGATGCGCGTCTCCACGGCTCGGAGCGCCCGCTGATGTTTAGCAACGAGTACGACAAGGTCTTCCCGATGGACATCTTCCCCGAGCAGCTGATCCGCGCGATCATCACCTTTGACATCGAGCGGATGGAGCAGCTGGGTATCTATGAGGTGGTGCCGGAGGACTTCGCTCTGTGCGAATTTGTCGACACCTCCAAGCTGCCCCTGCAGGCTATCGTGCGCGATGGTCTGGATCAGCTCTATAAGGAGATGAATTGATCGATGGACCGGCGTGAGTGCTCACGCCACACAATCCCATAGTAGAGACATACATGAATTCTTTTAAGAAAAAGTTCGACAACTTAGCACCGAAGTTTGAGAAAGGCAAGCCGATGCACTGGGCGAAGTCGCTCTATGAGGGCTTTGGGACCTTCCTCTTCGTGCCCACGGAGACGAGTCGTCGAGGCGTCCATATCCATGACAGCATCGATATGAAGCGTGCGATGATCACCGTGGTGCTGGCGCTGATCCCGTGCGCCCTCTTCGGTATGTACAACCTCGGCTACCAGCACTTCCTCGTGACAGGTCAGCTGGTGGAGTACGGCTTCTGGAGCCGTCTCTGGTACGGCTTCCTCGCCTTCCTACCCCGCTTCCTCGTCTCCTATATCGTCGGTCTGGCGATCGAGTTTGCCGACGCGCAGATCAAGGACGAGGAGATCTCCGAGGGCTATCTCGTCACCGGATTCCTCATCCCGCTGATCGTGCCATGGAGCGTGCCGCTCTGGATGCTCGCCCTGGCGATCGTCTTCTCGGTCATCTTTGCTAAGGTGGTCTTCGGCGGCAGCGGATACAATATCTTCAATGTCGCCCTCGTCACCCGTGCCTTCCTCTTCTTCTCCTACCCGAGCAAGATGTCCGGAGACGTCTGGGTACCGACCGGTCGCGCGCTCGGCTTTGGCGGCAGCGACCAGGTGGTGGACGGCTTTACCGGCGCCACCCCGCTCGGTCAGGTAGCCACCTGGACGGAGGAGACCGCCGGCACACTTACGACTGCCCTCGGCCAGCCCCTCACCTCATGGGACATGATCTCCGGACTGATGCCCGGATCGATCGGTGAGACCTCGATCATCGCCATCGCCATCGGTGCGCTGATCCTCCTCTGCACCGGCATCGCCAGCTGGAAGATCATGGTAGCCACCTTTGGTGGCGGCTTCCTGACGGCACTCATGTTCAATGCCATCGGCGCCACCCCCGCCATGACCCTGCCCGCCTGGAGTCATCTGATGCTGGGAGGCTTCGCCTTCGGTGCCGTCTTCATGGCGACCGACCCGGTCACCGCCAGCCGCACCGAGACAGGTAAGTGGATCTACGGCCTCCTGATCGGCTTCTTCGCCATCTGCGTCCGTGTGCTTAACCCCGGCTACCCCGAGGGTATGATGCTCTCGATCCTGCTGATGAATGCTCTCGCACCGCTGATCGACTACTTCGTCGTGGAGGCCAATGTCAGCCGTCGTACGAAGCGCGCCAATAAGGCGGCCGCCGCACACGCTGAGGCGATCTCCAAGTAATCCCTGAAGGACGATAAAAGACTATGAATAAGGAAAACAACGGTTATGTGATCCTCTATGCGTCTGTGATGGTCATCCTGGTGGCCGTAGGGCTCGCCTTCACCTCACAGTCCCTCAAGGATCGACAGATCGACAATCAGAATATCGACAAGATGGAGCAGATCCTCCGCTCCCTCGGCATCTCCGGGGTGGCTAAGGATAAGGTGATCGACACCTACAACGCTACCATCACCGACGCCTACCTCGTCGATCGCGAGGGCAACGTCATCGAGGAGACCCGAGGCACCGGCACGACCGATCCCGCCTTTAGCTACGACATCGCTGAGCTCCGCACTCCTGCTGAGCAGGAGAGCTATCCGGTCTTTGAGGCCTCGCTCGACGGACAGAGGGGATACGTCATGGCGCTCTACGGCGCCGGTCTCTGGGGTCCCATCTGGGGCTACATCTCCGTCGCAGGTGACGGAGACAGCGTCCTCGGGGCAGACTTCAGCCACGCCAGCGAGACCCCCGGTCTCGGTGCTGAGATCTCTCACGAGCCCTTCAGCGGGCAATTCCACGATAAGCACCTCTACCGCGACGGCAGCTTCACCTCCATCGCCGTCGTCAAGCACGGCAAGACGGATGAGAGTCGCGACTATGTCGACGGCATCTCCGGCGGCACGCTCACATCTAAGGGAGTCAATAACATGCTCCTCGACGTGCTGACGCAGTATGAGCCCTTCCTCAATAACCTCAAGCAGCAGAATAACTGATTATGTCAAAGCTAAAGAATAAGGACATCCTCCTCGGACCGATCAGCGGCAACAACCCCGTGATCGTCCAGGTGCTCGGCATCTGCTCCGCTCTCGCGGTCACCTCGAAGCTTGAGCCCGCTATCGTGATGGCGCTCTCGGTGACGATCGTCGTCGCCTTCGGCAACGTCATCATTTCCCTCCTCCGCAAGACGATCCCCAACTCCATCCGCATGATCGTGCAGCTGGTCGTCGTCGCCGCCCTCGTGACCGTGATCAGCGAGGTACTCAAGGCCTACGCCTATGACCTCAATAAGCAGCTCTCCGTTTTTGTCGGACTGATCATCACCAATTGTATCCTCATGGGTCGGCTCGAGGCCTTTGCTCTCGCCCACGGCCCCTGGCAGTCCTTCCTCGACGGTATCGGCAATGGTGTCGGCTACGGCATCATCCTCATCATCATCGGATTCTTCCGCGAGCTCTTCGGCTCCGGTACGCTCCTCGGCTATCAGGTGATACCCGATAGATTCTACGACGCCGGCTATATGGATAACGGCCTCATGATCCTCCCGCCGATGGCGCTGATCCTGATCGCCTGCATCATCTGGGTCCACCGCAGCCGTCACCACGAGCTGTGGGAGGAGGAGTAAGCCCTAAGGCTCAAGTGTATCACATAGAGAACAATCGATTATCATTATGGGAGAATATCTAAGCCTTTTCGTCCGGTCGATCTTCGTCGATAATATGATCTTCGCCTACTTCCTCGGGATGTGCTCTTTCCTCGCCATCTCGAAGAGTGTGAAGACCTCCATCGGACTCGGTGCCGCCGTCATCTTTGTCATGACCCTCACCGTGCCGATCAACTGGCTGCTCGAGAATTATATCCTCAAGCCCGGCGCCCTCGCCTGGCTGGGACCAAAGTTTGCCGAGGTGGACCTGAGCTTCCTCAGCCTCCTGATCTTCATCGCCGTCATCGCCTCCTTCGTCCAGCTCGTGGAGATGGTGGTGGAGCGGTACAGCCCGGCGCTCTACAACTCACTCGGCATCTTCCTGCCACTGATCGCGGTCAATTGCGCCATCCTCGGCGGATCGCTCTTCATGCAGCAGCGTGCCTTCCCCACCGTGGGACACGCACTCACCTATGGCTTCGGCTCCGGCATCGGCTGGGCCCTCGCCATCGCCTCCATGGCGGCTATCCGCGAGCGAATGAAGTACTCACGTGTACCCAAGGCACTCAAGGGTCTCGGCATCGCCTTCATCATCACCGGTCTCATGGCCTTCGGCTTCATGAGCTTCTCCGGTCTCGCCCTCTAAGTCCTCGTCAGAGATCACCCTTTTTATCTAAGGAAACAAGAAAGAAATGCTACTTGCAATATCTACTACAGCGATCCTGACGAGTGTGGTCGTCTTCCTCATCATCATCCTGCTCCTCGTCGTCGTCCTCCTCTTCGCCAAGGCTAAGCTCGTGAAGGTCGGCAACGTCGAGGTGACGGTCAATGACGACAAGACCTACACCGTACCCATGGGCGGCACGCTCCTCAATACGCTCCAGAACCAAGGCATCTTCCTCTCCTCCGCCTGCGGAGGTAAGGGCTCCTGCGGTCAGTGCCGCTGCCAGGTGATGGAGGGCGGAGGCGAGATCCTCGCCACTGAGGTGCCCCACTTCTCCCGCAGGGAGATCAAGAACGACTGGCGCCTCTCCTGTCAGGTCAAGGTGAAGGACGACATGAAGGTCCGCGTACCGGAGTCCGTCTTTGGCGTCAAGGAGTGGGACTGCACCGTTGTCTCCAATCACAACGTCGCCTCCTTCATCAAGGAATTTGTCGTCGCACTGCCCAAGGGCGAGCATATGGACTTCAAGCCTGGTAGCTATGCCCAGATCACTATCCCCGAGTACGACATCAGCTACTCCACGATGGAGGTGGATGAGAAGTTTAAGGGCGAGTGGGATAAGTTTAAGCTCTGGCCCCTCACCGCGAAGAACGAGGAGGAGACCACCCGTGCTTACTCCATGGCCAACTATCCCGAGGAGGGCGACATCATTATGCTGAATGTCCGCATCGCCACGCCGCCCTTTGACCGGAAGAATGGTGGCTGGATGAAGGTGCCTCCCGGCATTGCGTCGTCTTACATCTTCAACCTCAAGCCCGGTGACAAGGTACGTCTCAGCGGTCCCTACGGAGACTTCCACATCAATGAGAACTCTGACGCCGAGATGATCTATATCGGTGGTGGTGCCGGTATGGCGCCGCTCCGTGCCCAGATCCTCTGGCTCTTCAAGACCGCCCACACCACCCGCAAGGTCTCCTACTACTACGGAGCCCGCTCCAGGATGGAGATCTTCTACGAGGAGGACTTCCGCGAGATCGAGCGAGAGAATGAGAACTTCAAGTTTGTCATCGCCCTCTCCGCCGCTCCCGAGTCCGACCACTGGACCGGTCCCACCGGCTTCATCCACCAGTGCCTCTACGACACCTACCTCAAGGATCACCCCGCTCCCGAGGACTGCGAGTACTACATGTGCGGTCCCGGTCCGATGACCGCCTCGGCGCTCAAGATGCTCGATGACCTCGGCGTACCTGACGAGCAGATCTACTTCGACAACTTCGGCTAATCCACCGATCTGATACCCAACGAAGAGGGGGGCTGTGTTTCCATGCGAGACACAGCCCCCCTTTGATTTATCTTCTGTACCTTTGGGATATGCTAAGCGACTACTCATTCATACCGGAGCTGTGCCTCAGCCTCCCCGGCGCTGTCGAGGAGTACAAGGAGGCGTGGGATGCCGTACTCTACCGCGTGCAGGAGCGGATCTTTGCGCTGGTGCTGGAGGACCACGACGGCAATCCGCTCCTCAATTTCAAGAGCGATCTGCGTGAAGTTGCACCGCTCCACGCCCGCTACGATGCCCTTATGCCCGCCTATCATATGAGCAAGAAGCACTGGACCTCGCTCCGGCTCGACCTCGACTGCCCCGAGGAGATCGTCCGACATCTCCTCGTCCGCTCCTACGAGCTGGTGGTAGCAGGGCTACCGCGCCGCGACCGCAACCTCCTCATCCCCTCCCCCGATCAGTCGAGCAGACCCGCTTCTGAGGATACGAAACAGCTTTTCCAAAAGTAAGACCTTTGCAAAGGTCTCAAAGTTGTTTTTGTGATCTGACCGAAGGGTCGGACATGCCCGATGGGATCGGGAGTAATCTAATACCGGGTTTAGTGAAGTCTATTACCGGGTTTAGTGATCACTAAACCCGGTAATAGATATTCGCCATCCCTACAAGCCAGAGTCAGCATCGTACTGCCATAACGGGAGACTCGTCCGTTATGGCAGGCACGTCACGGCATACCATACTCCGTCCG